>JACQEV010000210.1 GCA_016200385.1 Candidatus Methylomirabilota bacterium | reverse complement strand
CTGACCGCCCACCAGGACCTCGGCCTGCTGGACCAGGGCCAGGGCCCGGGGGGTCAGGCTCTCCCGCCCCTCGTTCCCCATGCCGATGACGTGGATCGTCCCGCCCATCCCCCACCTCAGGCCAGGGCCCGGCCCAGGATCAGCCCGTCAGCGTCCATGAGGACGCACTCCACGTGGAAGGCGCCCTTCCCGTAGGCTCGGCAGTTCTGCGCCACTTTCCCTGCCACCTTGTCGAAGAAGCCTGCCACGCCCTTCGCCAAGACGATCTCCTGCACCTCGCGAGCCGTGTTGCCGCGCCGGATGGCCTCTACCGTCTCCGGGTCCGCCCCGCAGGAGGCCGCGATGGCGGCCAGATTCTCCAGGTTGACGGCGGACTTACTGGCGTGGGTGTAAAATTCGCCGTCCGCCACCTTCGAGAGCTTTCCGATCATCCCGGCGACATTCACCTTCCTGACGCCCTTCTTCACGAGGTAGGTGAGAGTAAACCCGACCCAATCCCCCATCTCCACGAAGGCCTCCTCCTTCAGGGAGAAGACCCGCATCGCGTATTCCTCAGATTTCCCCCCGGTCGTGATGACCACCTCATCCAGCCCCATGGCCACGGCCACGTCGATGGCCTGAACGATGCTCACCTTATAGGCGGCTGTGGAGTACGGCCTGACGATCCCGCTGGTCCCCAGGATGGAGATGCCGCCGATGATGCCGAGGCGGGCATTCATGGTTTTCTTGGCCATCTCCTCACCCCGGGGGACCACGATGAGGACCCAGGCGCCACCGCCGTTCCCGCCGAGCGCCAGAGCCTCGCTCACCGACTCGGTGATCATCCGGAGCGGGACCCGGGTGATGGACGCCTTGCCGATCTCGATCCCCAGACCCGGCTTCGTGATTCGGGCCACGCCCTCTCCGCCGTCGATCTCGATGCCCGCCGCCTCGCAGAGCGACACCTCGGCAAAGATCTCGGCGCCGTGGGTGCAATCCGGGTCATCGCCGGCGTCCTTGATGATGGAAGCGCGGCCGCGGCCTCCCTCCAGTTGACACTGGTTCACGGCAAAGGTCACGCGGCGGCCATTGTGGAGACCGATCTCCACCTGCGCCCGCGGGGTCCCGGTGAGGAGGGCCAGCGTGGCCGCCTTGGCGGCGGCGGCGGCGCACGACCCGGTGCTGAACCCCTCCCGGAGGCTCTTGCCCCGCTTCGGCTCGTCGGTCATGCTCTGAGACTCAGAAGTCGATCCCGCGCTGGGCCGGGATCCCCTGGTCGTACGGGTGCTTCACGGCCTTCATCTCGGTGACCAGGTCGGCCAGGGCGATGATCTCCGGCGGCGCCCCGCGGCCCGTGAGGACCACATGCAGCGCCTCCGGCTTCGTCCTCAGCACCTCCACGACCTCGGCAGCCGTGAGGAGGTTGAACCGGAAGGCGTTGTTGATCTCGTCCAGGATCAGGATGTCCTGCCGGCCAGACGCCATCTCCGCCTTGGCCTGCTCCCAGGCTTTGTTGGCAGCCTCCACGTGCTCCTCGAATGGGCGCTTCGGCTTGTAGGTCACGAACCCGATGCCCAGCTGGACCATCGAGAAGTTGGGGGCTAAGAGCTGGGCCCCCTTGAGTTCCCCCGGCTTCCAATCCCCTTTGATGAATTGGAGCATCCAGACGCGGAGGCCTGCCCCCACGGCCCGCAGCGCCAAGCCGAGGGCTGCCGTGGTCTTTCCCTTCCCGTCGCCGGTGTAGACGATGATCAGGCCGCGCCTCTCCCGCGTCACACCCTCGCCTTCCCCTTCAGGCCCATATCGGGGTCGATGCCCACCGCGGCCCCTGCCATCTGCTCTGCCAGCGCGTCGGCCGATTGCATATCCAGGCTCTCGAGCAGGTATTTGTGCTGGTATCCGCGCGGCGTGATCATCATGTTTTCCCAAACAAAGGTCGCGGCATTGCCGACGATGATCGTGGTCAACATGCCGATCTCGTGGCTGAGCATGTCGGCTAGCGTCGTGACGACCACGCGCTGGCCCTTCCGGTGGCCGCTCTTCACGATCCCGACGGGCGTGTCCGGACGCTTGTATTTCAGGAGGATCTTCCGGGTCTCCACGATCTGCTGCGTCCGGCGGCCGCTCTTCGGGTTGTAAAGCGCCACGATGAAGTCCCCCCGCCCCGCCGCCTCGATTCGTCGCACGATGAGCTCCCAGGGGGTGAGCAGGTTGCTCAGCGAGATCGCCACGAAGTCATGCATCACTGGCGCGCCGAGGACCGAGCCGCACGAGCTGAGGGCCGTCACGCCCGGGATCACCTCGAAGTCGACCCCGCATCCCGGCCGCCAGCCTCGCTCCTTCAGGATCTCCATGGCCGGCCCGGCCATGCCGTAAATGCCGATGTCACCACTCGAGATCAGGGCGACCTTGCGCCCCTGGTAGGCAAAGTCGACCGCCTTCCGGGCCCGCTCCAACTCCTCGGTCATCCCGGTATAGTGAACTTCTTTCCCCTGGATCAGATCCTTCACGAGGCGGACGTACGTCCGGTAGCCGATGATCACCTCGGCTTCGGCGATCGCCTCCCGGGCACGGAAGGTAAGGTGCTCGTGGTTACCCGGACCGAATCCGACGAGGAAGAGTTTCCCCCCGGCCTGCAATGGCGCGGCCGAGACCGGGGCCGGCGACGGCGTAAGCACGGGTGGGGGCCCGCCGGGCGCGGTTTTCACGCCATCGGCGACCGGCAACGGAACCACCGGAGGGGGTGCGGTGATCGGATCACCGGCCTTGGCCGGCCCTGCCCGCTCGATCAGCCGCTGACTGCTACAGCGGCCAGCTCGGATCACCTCGATCGCTGCGTCGGCCGCCGCGCGCCGCTCGGAGGCGATGACAGCCGGCGGGGTCTTGGGCTGTCCCGGGGTACGCGTGGTCACCGAGGCGGGCCGCCACATCCCGCCAAACTCGACATTCTTTCCCACCATGATGATTGAGAAGTAACTCGGCCGCGCTCCAAACCGCAGGGAGCGAATGTCGGTCACAACCTCCTGGTCCGGCATGCCGCACTTGGTCACGAAGACCGCCTGATCCGCTAGCCCCTCGGCCTCGAGCGCGTCGATGACCTCCTCCAGCACCCGGCTCACCTTCATGAGAATGATCGTTTCGAAGTCGCGGAGTACCTGCCGGAGGTTGTCTCGGCCGAACGTCGCAGGTAGGATGGCGATCCGATCATCAGCAGTGGCGTATGGGGTGCCCAGGAGGGCGGCAACCCCTGAGAAGGAGGGAATGCCCGGAACGACCTCGATCTCAAGCTGGGGATAGTCCCTGGCAAGCAGCCGTTGCACGTACGCGAAGGTGGCGTAGAGGGAGATATCCCCGATGGTGATGTAGGCACCCTCTTTATCTGGGGTAAGGTGCTCGGCGATCTGTGCGGCGGCCTCCTCCCAATCCTCCTCCAGTTCGTCCTGCTCCTTCTCCATCGGGAAGCTCAGCTCCACGATCTGCTGGCGCGACGGGTCGAGGTACGGGCCGACAACCTCGAGGGCTCGACTCGTCATCCCCATGGCGGACAGGGGCGAGAAGACGATCGGCACCCGCCTCAGGATCTCAGCGGCCCGAACTGTCAGCAGGTCGGGCGAACCGGGGCCGACCCCGACCGCGTAGAGCTTCATCTGGTCATCGCCCTTTCTGGGCCATCCGCAGCAACGCGTTGGTCATGGACACGGCCACCGGCGTGCCCCCCTTGCGCCCCCGGTTCGTGATGTACGGGACCAGCCCCTGCTCCCGCAAACGATCCTTGGCCTCCGCGGCGGACACGAATCCAACCGGCACGCCGATCACGAGGCTCACCTCTGCCTCACCGTCCTCGGTTAGGCGCACCAACTCGAGCAGCGCCGTGGGAGCGTTCCCGATGGCGTAGATGGCCCCCGGGGCCTGCTGGGCCGCCTTCCGCATGGCCTGGATGGCCCGAGTTGTCCCCTGCGCCTTGGCGGTCTCCGCGACCTCCGGGTCAGCCATATAGCAGCGAACCTGGCCGCCAAAGGTGCCCAAGAGATGCGCGCTGATCCCCGCCTCGACCATCTGCACGTCCGCCACGACGTCGCATCCCTTCCGGATGGCGGCCATGCCCGCCTCTACCGCCCGTGGATGAAACACGATGCTGCGTCCCAGGTCAAAGTCTGCGGTGGCGTGGATCGCGCGTTGAACCACCGGCCACTCGATGACCGAGAACTCATGCGGCCCCATCTCTGCCTCGATGATCCGGAAGCTCTCCGCCTCGATGGCCTCGGGCAGGAGGATCGGCGCGAGGGGTGAACGCGAAACTCTAGGGGGTACGGCCTGCATGAGCGGACCCTCCTACGGACAGAGGCGACGCCACGGCGGCAATGGCTACGGTCACTGACCCTGTCTTTCGTTTGGGGACCAGCAGCTCGGTACTACCGGCGCTCAGCCGGGCCACGACCTCGCACAGGCTCGGGATCGCGCCACAGGACTGGTCCCTTTCCAGCTCGGGCGGCAGGTAGAATTCCACTGGCACGCCGGTGTCCCGGGTCAGGGCATGGAGACTGGGCTCGTCTGATCGCGCCGCGTTGGTCGCAAAGTTGCGTACGTCCCCCAGGCGGAGGTTGCACGAGATCAAGGTCGTCTCTACGGCCGCCAAGATCTCTTCTGCGCCCGCGCCTGCGTGAAGTCCAAGGCCCACAACGACAGTACCGGGCCGCCGCCGATTCGCCTGCCGCTTCTGGCCCTCGCTGAGCGGCACCCGGATCTGCCCCGGCGTGAAGAACACCTCTTTGCGAATGGAGGCCTCGGAAAGGCCGGTCGACCGGAGCATCTCTTCCGCCTCCGCGATCATGGCCCCATTGCCGGACAGGTAGTACAGTCCCCGTGGTTCTCCGTCCCGGAAGAGAAGGTCCGTGACGCGCCCCCGGAAGCCCGACCAGCCCTCCGTCGGCCGCGACAGCGCCAGGGTGAAGCGGAAGCGGGGGCGGGCGGCGGCCATCGCCTCCAGCTCGTGCAGCCTGAAGACATCTGCCTCGTTGCGGAGTCCCCAGCACAAGGTGACGCGGCGGGCGCGACCCCGCGCCAGCTCGTCTTCGAGAAGTGCGCCTACGGCGGACATTCCCGTGCCGGTCGCCACGAGATTGAGCTCTTGAACCTCATCGTCCACGACGAATTTCCCCCAAGGTCCCGAGAAGCGCATCTCGCTCCCCTCGACCAGGCTGTGGATATACGTAGAGGCGGGCCCGCCCGGAATGTGCTTCACGCACAGGCGGAAACGAGTGGGATCGTGCGGTGCCGAGGCGATGGAGTAAGCTCGCTTCACCACCGCCCAGTCGGGCCCGCGAGCGTGGAGAAGAATATACTGGCCCGCCCTGCGTGGAAGAGTCGTCGGCTCAAGCATCTGGAAGGTCACCTCCCGGACGGAAGGCGTACGCATGCAGGATGCCACCACGCATGCCTTTTTCAGCTCGGCCATCTCCGATCCTCTCTGGCGAAGTACCGAATCAGGGCCTCCTGGAGGGCGCCCAGACTGGATTCGTCGGGTTCGACGTTCACCGGAAGCCCGGCGCGTCGCGCCCGCTCGGTGACCATCGGTCCGAGGCAGGCAACGGCCACCCCGTGGAACAGGGTTACCCGCCTATCCGACCCCAGCGCCTCAAGAAAACTGTCCACGGTAGAAGAGCTGGTAAAGGCCACGGCGTCGATTTGCCCATCGCGGAGAAGTGTCGCCAGGCCCTCATCCTCCCATCCCACCAGCGCTGTTCGGAAGGCCGGGACAACGTCCACTCGCGCTGCTCGCTGCCGGAAAAGATCGGGCACTTTCTCCCTGGCGCCCACCGCCCCAGGGAACAGCACCGCTGCCTGCCTGAGGTCGATGCTCTCTAACGCCCCGGCGACCAGTTCGGCCCGATACCCCGCGATGCTCAGATCCGGGTGTACGCCCCGCGTCCGGAGGGCCTCCCGCGTCGCCAGGCCGAAGGCCGCAATGCGGAGATGTGCTAGGCCCCGCGCGTCGCGTCCTGCGGCCTCTAGCCGCCCCCAAAAACACGTGACCGACGTCGCACTCGTGAAGCACAGCCACTGATACTCGTGTAGGCGGGCAACGCTGGAGTCCAGTGGGCCCCAGTCTCCCGGCGGGAGGGTTCGAATGCTGGGGAGCTCCAGCACCTCCGCCCCCTCGTCCTCCAGCATCTCGGCCAGGAGACTGGGCTCCTCCCGCGAGCGAGCGACGATGATGCGGCGTCCGAAGAGTGGCTTCCGCTCGAACCAAGCCAAGGCCGCTTGTAACCGTACCACCTCCCCCACGACCAGCAGGGCCGGAGGCCGTATGTTTTCCTCGGCGGCCCGCGCCGCTATCTCCCCCAGCGGTGCCACAACCGTGCGCTGCTCCGCTCGCGT
Organism: Candidatus Methylomirabilota bacterium; assembly: GCA_016200385.1. GTDB lineage: Bacteria > Methylomirabilota > Methylomirabilia > Methylomirabilales > Methylomirabilaceae > Methylomirabilis. The sequence continues at coordinate 2,427 of JACQEV010000210.1, read as the reverse complement.
GCCCCAGCGGATGAGGGCGGCAGGGGTCGCTGCCGGGCGACCATGGGCGACCAACTGCTCGGCGATCTCGCGGAGGCGCCCGACCCCCATGAGAAACACCAGGGTGCCGATCCCCCTGGCGAGCTGCTCCCAGGCGATCCCCGATTGAGGCTTGGTCGGATCCTCATGGCCCGTGACAAAGGCCACGCTGGAGGCGAAGTCCCGGTGAGTAAGGGGGATCCCGGCGTAAGCCGGCACAGCGATGGCCGCCGTAATGCCCGGGACAACCTCAAAGGGGATCCCGGCCTTGGACAGCTCCTCGGCCTCTTCCCCGCCCCGGCCAAAGATGAACGGGTCTCCGCCCTTGAGGCGGGCAACGACCTGTCCCGCCCGTGCCCGGACAACTATGAGGCGGTTGATCTCTTCCTGAGAGGTCCCTTGGCCAGCACGCTTCCCCGCGTAGATCACCTCCGCATCAGCTCGGGCATACCGGAGGAGTCGAGGGTCCGCCAGATGGTCGCAGATCACCAGGTGCGCCTTTCCCAGGCACCGGACCCCCTTTTGGGTGAAGAGCCCGGGATCCCCTGGCCCGGCTCCTATGAGGTAGACCTTTCCGACCGACTCTGCCATCTCTCTCCCGTCTAGCGTCCTGAGGAGGCTAAGGCATTTAATTCCACCTTCTCGCAGACTTTCGCCCCTGCGTTCTGACCAGCTTCCTGACCGGGCAGAAGGACCCGATATTTGCACATCCCGCAGTTCATGAGGGCTGTTCCGTTCACCGCCTCTGCTCGGCGCTCCGCCAGAATCTCTACCAGGCTAGGATGGTCCCCGAGATAGCCCGCCAACCTCATCGGAATCTCTGGGTACAGGAGCTGACACTCCCTCAGGCGATCCCGCATTCGCCGGATCAGGACCCCCGTGAACAGGAAATAGGGAAGGGCCAGAATCCGTCGTGCCCCCAATGCCACACAGCGTCGGATGCCTTCCGGAAAGTCGGGGTGGGTAATGCCTATAAAGCAGGTCTCGACCCCGCCATATCCACGCCCTTCCCATAGGAGCCGAGAGACCTTGTAGAGGTCCCCATTGGCGTCAGGATCGCTGCTGCCCCGGCCGATCACGAGCACAGCCGTCTCTGCCCGGGGTCCAGGCGGAAGCGCGGCCTCGGCTCCCGCCAATCGCTCGTCGAGGATCTCGAAGATCCGGTGGTGGATGCCAAGATGCCGACCATAGCGGAAGTCCACAGCTGGATGCCGTCTCTGGGCCTGGTCAATTTTAAGGGGAATCTCTACCTTCACGTGGCTCGCCGCGAACAGGATCACCGGAAGGACCACCACACGCCTCGCTCCCAATGCCACGCACCGATCGGCCCCCTGGGGGATGGACGGCTCTGCTAGCTCGATGAAGCAGGCCTCGACGGCGATCTCAGGGAACGCGAACCGCATCCTCTCCACAAACCGGAGAAATTCCTGGTTCCCCTCAGCGTCCCGGCTTCCATGACCGACCAGAAGCATGGCCTCAGCGGACATCAGAGAATCCCCCGTCCCCTGCCCCGTTGCCTTTGTCAGGAGTGATCTCCTCGAGATCGCTATCCTGGGCCGCCTCTCCCCGGCCCTCCAGAGCGGCCACTGCGCGCTCGAGGATCCTTGCAGCATCCTCTTCGGCGATGCCAGGAACGAGGCCCCTTCCTTGAACGGGGGTTCGGTTGGAGAGGAGATACTTACCCGTGACGAGCCATAGGACATAACCCGAGCCGAGAGGGAACGCCGTCCGAATGTACCCTTACATTGGACTCGCGGTCGGCCACATACACGAAACTCTTGGGTGGATGCCTGAGTCCAACGTTCAAGACTGACTGAGCGGAAACCTCCGGGCTCCGCCATGAGAGGAGACTCGTCATAACGGTGAGAAGAACTGAAAGATATTGGGTCTTTCGCATGCTTCTCCCTCCCCTTTGACAACCTCCCCTGACCCGCACCTCTACATCTTCGAGGGCAACCCGTTTAGTGCGGTGAATGGATCCGTCGCTGCACTCTACAATGTCGGCGGAGAAGAGGAAAGGCCGGACCCACACGTCACCAGATTTCGCCTATCCTCAAAACACGTGGCAGACAATCCCGCCTGGCAAAAACAAAAAGCCTGACAGCAGTCGCTGCCAGGCCAGTAAGTATGACTAAAAATTCGAGAGAGAAATGAAGTTCTATCGCCTACTTGCCATAAAGGATCCGTTTCAGGCGTTCGATTGATATTTCGCCAAGTTCACCGAGCCACTTTTTCCCCTCATCGAGGAGGACCTCCATGAGCCGCTCGGCCGCGATGCGCTTCCTCTCCTGTCTGAGCCTCTGGTATTCAACGCGGTACCAGCGATTGCGCTCCTCGATGCGCTGCTTTCTTCCCGACCGCTCCCCACATGCCGTCCGGACTACCCACTCAGCACCTGAAAAACCTCAT
>JACQEV010000209.1 GCA_016200385.1 Candidatus Methylomirabilota bacterium | reverse complement strand
GTTGATTGTGGCGATCGTTGGCCTGGTGGTCGGGTACCTGTTGAGAAAGCGGGTCGTCGAAAGTAAGGTGGCCGAGGCGGAGACCTTAGCCGGTCGGATCTTGCAGGAGGCCGAGAAGGGAGCAGAAACTAAGCTCAAGGAAGCCGAGCTTGAAGCCAAGGACCGAGCGCCCCAGGCGAAGGCGGATCTGGAGCGAGAGACCAAGGATCGGCGTTATGAACTCCAAGGTCTTGAGCGCCGACTCGCCCAGAAGGAAGAGACCTTTGATCGGAAGCTAGAACACGTAGAGCGACGCGACCGGGATCTGGGTTCACGGGAAAAGGAGGTCGTGAACAAGGAGCGCGCTGCCGCCGAGAGAGAAAACCGGTACGCCAAGTTGTTGGAGGAGGCGCAGCGTCAACTCGAGCGGGTATCTGGCCTCACAGCCGAGGAGGCCAAGAAGATCCTGCTTCAAAACCTGGAGCACGAGGCCAAGCTTGAGGCGATCGCCCTGTTCAAGCGGCTTGAAGATGAGACGAGAGCAGCGGCCGATCAAAAAGCCAAAGAGATCCTGGCCATTGCAGTCGATAAGTGCGCCCCGGAGTTCGTCATGGAGTCTACGGTCTCTGTTGTCGATTTACCGAATGACGAGATGAAGGGGCGGATCATTGGCCGCGAGGGGCGGAACATCCGAGCCTTCGAACGGGCGACAGGCATCGATGTCATCGTGGACGATACCCCAGAGGCGGTGATCCTCTCCGGCTTCGATTCAATCCGAAGGGCCATCGCCAAAGAGGCGATGCAACGCCTCATTACTGATGGGCGGATCCACCCGGCTCGCATCGAAGAAGTTGTCGAGAAGGTGAAGGGGGAGATCGAGGACGACATCAAGGTGGCGGGTGAAGCGGCGGCCTTCGAGTTGGGCATCACCGGGCTCCACCCGGAGCTCGTCCGCCTGGTTGGGCGGCTCAAGTACAGGACCAGCTATTCGCAGAATCAACTTCAGCACACGATCGAGGTGGCGCAGATCGCCGGGGTGATCGCCGCTGAGCTGGAGCTCGATCTCAAGGTGGCCAAACGAGCAGGCTTGCTGCATGATATCGGGAAATCGGCCGATGTCAACATGGAAGGGACCCACGTCTCGATTTCGGCAGAGTTGGCCAAGAAGTACGGTGAGCACCCAAAGGTCGTGAACGCGATCGCCGCTCATCACGAAGATGTGGAGATTACCTGTCTCGAGGCTGTGGTGCTCCAGACTGCCGACACGATCTCCGCGGCCAGGCCGGGGGCCAGGCGCGAACTCCTGGAAACCTACGTGAAGCGGTTGGAGGGGTTGGAGAGAATCGCCAACTCCTTCGCCGGCGTCAGCAAAACCTACGCCATCCAGGCAGGGCGAGAGGTGCGCATTATCGTCGAGAGCTCCGAGGTGTCAGACGTACAGGCATATCAACTTTCGCGGGACGTCGCGAAGCGGATCGAAGAGGAGTTGCAGTATCCTGGCCACATCAAGGTGACTGTGATTCGCGAGACGCGCGCAGTCGAGTACGCCAAATAACAACGTGTCGAGTTTCGAGTTCAGAGTTTTGAGTTGAATGTCCGCTTGGGCCAGTATGGTACCCGAAACTCGAAACCCGGAACCTGAAACACCAATCTATGAGAATCTTGTTCATCGGTGACGTGATCGGCCAACCCGGTCGTGAGATCGTGGCCTCTGTCTTGCCGCGCTTGACCGAAGACCAGAGCATCGACCTGGTCATTGCCAACAGCGAAAATCTTGCCGGCGGCTTCGGCGTCACACCCGCAGTGGCGGAAGAGATGTTCGCGCTTGGGGTTGATGTCCTGACCTCTGGGAATCACATTTGGGATAAGAAGGAGATTGAAGAATACATCACGAAGGAGAAGCGGCTTCTTCGACCCGCAAACTACCCTGAACAGGCGCCTGGCAGAGGGAGCCTGGTGGTGGACCAGGGGGGGTGTCCGGTTGGGATATTGAACCTTCAGGGGCGGGCGTTCATGCCTCCCACCGATTGCCCTTTCCGGGTCGGTGACCGCGAAATCGGAAAGCTGCGCCGAGAGACCGCGCTGATCTTCGTCGATTTTCACGGAGAGGCGACAGCGGAGAAACAGGCCTTTGGTTGGTATGTGGACGGGAGGGTCTCGGCGGTGATTGGTTCTCATAGCCACGTGCAGACCGCCGATGAACGGATCTTTCCACAAGGGACGGCATACCTGACCGATGCGGGGATGACGGGTGGTCGCGACTCGGTCATCGGGATGAGGATCGAGGAGCCGATCGCCAGGTTCATCACCGGCCTTCCGGGGAAGTTTCGCCCGGCCACTGGGGCTCCCCAGCTGTGCGGCGTGGTGGTGGAGATCGAGGAGCGGAGCGGCCGTGCGACCTCGATCGTACGGATCCAGCGGGAGCCCTGAGGCGACCGAATGTCAGCCCGGATCCTGGATGGCACGTCGATCGCGCAGGAGATTCGCCGGGAAGTCCGGCTCGAGGTCGCGGCGCTCGCTGCGCGGACCGGAGCGGTTCCGTGCTTGGCGACGATACTGGTGGGGAACGATCCGGCCTCTGCCATCTACGTGAGGAACAAGGTCAGGGCCTGTGAGGAGGCAGGCATCCTCTCGGTGCGAGTGGACCTGCCGGCCGACCTTTCGGAAGACTCGCTTCTTCGCGAGATCGAACGCCTCAATCGCGACCCCTCCGTACACGCGATCCTCGTGCAGCTTCCCCTTCCACCCCATATCAGCGAGAAGCGAGTTCTGGAGGCGGTCCTCCCGAGCAAGGACGTGGACGGGTTCCACCCCTCCAATTTGGGCGGTCTGCTGGTCGGCAGCCCGCTCTTTGTCGCCTCTACTCCGCTCGGTATTCTGGAGTTGCTGAACCGGACCAATGTGGTGATCGAAGGGAAGCACGCGGTGATCGTCGGGTGGAGTGTCGTGGTCGGCAAGCCGACGGCGTTCCTGCTGCTCCAACATCAAGCCACCGTCACGATCTGCCACATCAAGACCCGC
>JACQEV010000012.1 GCA_016200385.1 Candidatus Methylomirabilota bacterium | reverse complement strand
TCCGCTTCACCCGGAAGTCGTGCGGACGCTTGGCCCGCTCAGTGGCCATGACGATCCACTCTCGGGTGGCCTTATCCTGCCTCAGTTCGGGCATGCGCGCTCACCCTTCGCAGTTCCGGGTTCCAGGTTCCAAGTTGGAGCTGAAGAACCGATAAGAAAAGGATCTTCACTTGGAACTCGGAACTTCGAGGAACGTTCTTTCTCTATTGCAGCTCGTCATCGCGGTCCGGCTGTGGCGCTAGCCGACCCTCGACCCCGTAGGCCCGCGCCTGCTCCGCCATCTTGCGCAACCGCTCCTGCACAAGGGCATTCAGGCTTCCTTCCGGAAAGGTCCCATCCGGGCCGCGCTCACCAGCCTCCAACCCGGTCAGCAAGGCGATCCCCTCGTCGATCGTATGGATGGGGAACACGCGGAATTGCCTCGCAGCGACCGCCTCCACGACATCCTCTCGGAGCATCAGGTGCCGGACGTTGCTCGCCGGGATCAGAACCCCCTGCTCGCCCGTCAGCCCTCTCGCGCGACAGACATCGAAGAACCCCTCGATCTTGGCGTTGACGGCCCCGATGGCCTGAACCTCTCCCTGCTGATTGACCGACCCTGTGACCGCGAGCCCCTGGCTGATGGGGAGGCCCGACAGGCTGGAGAGGATGGCGTACAGCTCTGCCGATGATGCGCTGTCCCCTTCCACCTCCTCGTAGAGCTGTTCGAAGGCGATGCTCGCCGACAGGGTGAGGGGGACCTGCTGCACGTAGCGGCCGCCCAGGTAGCCCGAAAGGATCAGGACGCCCTTGCTGTGGATCTTGCCACCCATCCGAGCTTCACGCGCGACGTCGATGATGCCGCCCCGTCCAAGGAATGTTCGGGCGGTGATCCGGGACGGCTTGCCGAAATGATACTCGCCAAGAGGGATGACGGCGATCCCGTTCACCTGCCCGACCACCGCTCCGGCGGTATCGACGAGCAGTGTCCCCTCCGTGATCAGTTCCTGCAGCCGTTCCTCGAGTCGGTTGGATCGCCGGATCTTGGCCTCGATGGCCCGCTGGACATCCCCTGCCGTCACCCTGTTGTGCTCGTTCTGCCCGGCCCAGAAGCTGGCCTCGCGAGCGACATCGAGGAGATCGCTGAAGGTGGTGGCCAGCCGCTCCTGGTCCTCCACCAGGCGAGAGCTGTGCTCGACCAGCTTCGCCACGGCGGACCGCTCGAAGGGCCTGAGGCCCTCTTCCCGGCAGCAGGTCGCCAGCAGCCGGGCGAAGGCGAGGATATTTTCAGGGGTTCTGGCGACGTACTCGCTGAACTCAACCTGCACCTTGAACAGCTCCCGAAACTCCGGCTCGTAGGCATGCAACAAGTAGTACAGCCAGGGGCTGCCGATAAGGACCACCTTCACATCCAGGGGAATTGGCTCGGGCTCCAGGGTCACCGTGCTGAACAGGCGGAACTGCTCTCCGGGCTCTTCGATCTTGATCCGGCGGTTCTTGAGCGTCCGCTTCAGGGTGTCCCATGCCAAGAATTGCTTCAGCAGCTCCAGGGCCTCCAGGACGAGAAACCCCCCATTGGCCTGGTGCAAGGCGCCCGCCCTGGCCATCATGAAATTCGTGTAGAGGGCGCCCATATGCACCTGATGCTCGATCCGCCCTAGTAGGTTCTGGCATGTGGGATGCGACTCCACCACGACCGGCGCGCCCCCATCACGCGCCTGTTCGATCAGGACATTGACCCGATACCGGTCAAAGGGATCTCGGCCCGGTTGCATCATTGCCACGAGCTCCGCAGGGCCCGGCGCTCCTTCCTGCCCCCGGCGGAAGAGGTCCACGTTGGCGATCACATCCTCACGCATCGCCTCGAAGTGCGCTTGCACCTCACGGTGATCTCCGTAACGCTCCTTCACATCCTCGATAAGATGATCGACCGCAGAGGTGGCCACCTCCCGGTCGAACGCGTCGAGGCGATTTTTGGCCTCCCGCTCCAGCTCGCGGATTCGTCGAAGCGTCGCGGCCAGGTCTTTCTGGACCTCCTCACTCTTCAGGTTGACCTGCCGCTTGGATTCCTCATCCAGGGCGTCGAAGCCTTCAGGTTTGAGTGGCTTTCCCCTGAGGATCGGGACGATCACGAACCCGCTGGCCGTCTTGACAAGACCGAACCCCAGCGCCTCCGCGCGGCCTTGCAAGCCTTCCAGTTCAGTGCTCGTCTGTTTCTGCAGCTCTTCGAGAATTGTGCGACGATGCTGCTCGTACGCTTCCGACTCGAAGGCCCTCGGAACACCCACCTTGAGCTCGTCCAGAAGCCGCTCGCAATCCGTCTGGAAGATGCGGGCGCGGCCGGGCGGGAGGCGAATCGCGCGCGGGCACTGGGGGTCGGCGAAGTTGTTCACGTAACACCAGTCCGGAGGAGTCGGGAGCTTGGATGCCTCCCGGGCCAGGAAGCGTTTAACCGCGGTGGTCTTGCCTGTCCCTGGCGCACCGAGGACAAACAGATTGAACCCTGCGCCGCGAATGCCGACACGAAGCCAATGGCCTGAACAGCGCGGCCCTGGGCCACGATCTCTTCCAGGGGTGTCAGCTCATCGGTCGCATCGAAGGGTAGACTCTCGGGCAAGCAGACCTTACGGAGCTGATCGGGTTTCAGCGGAGTGACCATCGTCTCACCATCATGGCTCCTCTATGCTGCTCATGCGGGATCTGAAGCTTCCTCGTTCTCTGCCGTCTGCTCGCGTTCCGCCATCACCTCCTCCCGAAGCGACTGCTTGGTCTTTTTCCGATCGTAGCGGACCTTCAGGGGTTCCGCCCTCGTAGGACGATGGGGCGTCCGTCTCTTGGGTAGCTTTCGCTTGATAACCAGTTTCATGGCTTGTCACACAAGGCGTCGCGTGCGGCCGGGGCGATGGTCGCGAACGTTTTCGCACATCGCCCCGGACACAGGATACTTCGCCACTAGAAAGGAACCATCGCCGGCTCGATCAGCAGGTTCTTCATCATCACGACGAGGTTCCGCTCCTCTCCTGCCTGGTCTTTCACATAGTTGTAGAATACAGCCTCCTTCTCGAACCCCAGCCGCTTGAAGGCGCTGAGTGCCGCCGCCTGATTCCCCATGATCTCGGCGACGAGCAGTCCGAGGCCTGCCTTCTTGGCGACACTGATCAGCTCCTCGATCATCAGTGCGCCGAGGCCCTTACCCCGATAGTCTTTATCGATGAGGAGCCGCACCTTTCCAACGTGGCTGGTCCAGCCGAACTTCCGCCGATGCAGGGTGGCATCGCCCACGATGTTCCCACCGACCTCAGCCACGAGTGGGAGGACCCTGTCGTAATCGAGATCTCTCGCCCAGGCATCGATTACGTCGCGCATGGTCACATCGTCACGCAGAAAGAGACGATCTTCGCGGGGCACTCTGGAGAAGAAGGTATAGAGCTTCTCTGCATCCTCCTTGACCATCGGGCGAATGGTGACGCCTGTTCCGGTGTGAAGCTGCACCTTCTTTGGATATCCGGCTAACATGGCACACCCTCCTTTCGCATCGCCTTAAACCGCCTCCACGCCAACACCCTTAGTTTGTCGCGACCTCCGGAGGGCCTCGCGCCTTTCTCTCTTCACGCGATCCCATTGCGACCTCCACATGGCGACTCAAAAACTGAAGAAATAGGTCTCGGGACGGTTGGCCGTCGAGATATCCGCCGAGAGCACCAACAGGTCCTGTGACATATTGTTCCGGTCGCGAGCGAAACCCGGTAAATGCGCCACTCGCTCAAACCCAACCCGTTCGAACGCCTTCACAGCCGCGATCTCGCTGGCGATCAGCTCCACGAACAGGCGTTCAAGCTTGGCGTCCATGGCCAAGAGCATGAGGTCCTCGATCAGTAGACTGCCAAGCCCTTTCCTTCGATACTCGGGATCGACGACTACTCGAATCTCGCCCACGTGCTGAAGCCACCCGGACTGCCTCCGGTGCAGGGTGGCGTCGCCTACGATCTTCCCATGCGCCTCAGCCAGGATTGGCAGGACCCGGTTGTAGTCCATCCGTCGGCACCAGTTGGCGATCACGGCTCGATTCGCCACGTCCTCCTTCAACAGCTTCCGGTCCTCCTCTGGGATCCGGCAGAAAAACTCGCAAAGGCGTTCCTCATCGTGATGGGTCATTGGCCAGAGAGTGACCTTGGTCCAATCCTTGAGGCTGACCGTTTTCGGATAAAGTCTAAGCATTGCCGCCCCCCTGTCGCGATATTACCAGCCTATATGTGCATGAGTTGCCATGGGCTTCCGGCCCATCTGGCCGCCACAAGAACCCCTTGCCGCCTTCCTCAACTCGCCGCCTTCTTCATGCGAATCGGTTTGACCACGAGGACCGGGCAGGGGGCATGGCGAACGACGCGCTCGGCCACGCTCCCGATCAGGAGATGAAGCAGCCCAGTCGTCCCGTGGGTCGAGATCACGATGAGATCAACGTGCATCTTGGAGGCGATCCGCTCGATCTCCCGATACGGGGAGCCGGCCCCTACAATGGTCTTGACCTTCACGCCCTCCAAGAGCTTCGACCTGGCTTCTCGTTCCAGCGCTGCCCTTGCCTTTTCCTCCTCAAGCTTGATGAACTGCCGCCAGTTCACAAGGATATAGGAGTTCTCGTTGAGCCCGGCGGGGGTTGTCTGGGAAAGAACATGCAGAAGTATGATCTCCGCTCCAGAGACCCTGGCCATGGCGGCGGCTCTGCGGAGCGCATACCGGGAGTGCCGCGAGAAATCAGTCGGGCACAAGATCCGCCTCGTTTTGTGCATGTGAGCTCCTTCTCAGCGCCTCAGGTGATGTGAGAATGATCCATGCCTCTGACTCCATCATCGCGTCCGACGGCGGGCCCTCTTGAAAGGAAGGTACTGCGCGAGGGCCAGCTCCACGAGCTTTGAAGGCGTGATATTTCGCTCAGCCGCCTCAGCCAGGAGTTGCGCGATCACCGCGCGTGGAAGCCGCACAGTGAGCCCCGCAAGCGGCCTCGCAGGGCCGACATCCGCCATCGCCTCTTCTGCCCGCACCTGTGCCTCGAGCGAGGCCAAGGCCACATCCTCGGCATCAAGCGGCATCTCTGTCTCTATCCTGAGCCGCGTCGAAGCCTGTGCTGAGCGTTGTCGAAGCGGATCTGCCGTGAGCTCCGCCGAAGCCTGCCCTGAGCCCTGTCGAAGGGGACCTGTCACTTCGGCAGGCTCAGTGCGCAGCCTGAGCCTTGTCGAAGGATCGGGCTTGGCCGACCTCGGCCGCTTCTTCGATGGCGCCGACTTTCGCTTCATGCCGTCCCCTCCTGATAGCGGAGGCTCCTTCCACAGGCATAACGCCGAATCAGCCCCTTCCTGGTCTCTTCGGCGAGCAGAAGGAAGGCCGCGAAGACAAGAAGAAACAACCAGAACCTCCCGTCGAAGGCGGCGGTCCCGAAGACCCGGTGGCCGAGCGGATGGTACACGATCAGCCCGAGAATGAAGAGCTCGACAGCCACGCCCCACAGCAGGAGGCGGTTCGTGAAGAGGGGCAAGGAGAAGCTCGACACTCTTGGACTCCGGCACGCGAACACGTTCGCCACCTGGCAGAGGACGATGGCCGCGAAGGCAACGGTCGTCGCCTGTCTGTAGAGCGGGCTCCCTTGTGGGAGGCCCACACCCCACTCCCACCCGCGATCAGCGAGGTACCAGAGCCCGCCGCCCACCGCCGCGGCCGCCTCGATCGGCCCAAGAAACAGATAGGCGCGGACGAGCAACGGAAGGCTGAGGAGTCGCTCCTCTCTCGACCTTGGGGGGCGATCCATCGTTTGCGCATCCGGCGGCTCGGCCCCGAGACCCAGGGCCGGGAACATATCGGTCCCAAGGTCAACGCCGAGGATCTGGACGACCGTGAGCAGGAGCGGGACCCGGAAGATCACCGAGGCCAAATATGGCACCAGCTCCGGGATGTTGCTGGCGAGGATGTAGGTCACGAATTTGCGGATGTTTTCGTAGACCGCTCGCCCTTCTTCGACGGCGTTGACGATGGTGGCGAAATTGTCGTCGAGCAGGACGATGTCCGCCGCCTCCTTCGCCACGTCGGTCCCTTCGATCCCCATGGCGATCCCGATGTCGGCCTTCTTCAGGGCAGGGGCGTCATTGACCCCGTCGCCTGTCACCGCCACGACATTTCCCATCTCCTTCAGGATGGAGACCACCCGCATCTTCTGGGTAGGAGTCATCCTGGCGAAAAGGACCTCGGGCTCTTCGAGCGCGACTCTCAACTCCTCATCCCGCATCGCCTCGACCTGGTGCCCTTCCAGAACGGCGGCGTTCTCCCCTCGGACCATGCCGATGGCCCGGGCGATCGCCAGGGCTGTGCGCCTGTTGTCTCCCGTGATCATGACCGTCTTGATCCCGGCCTTCCTGCACCGGACCACCGCGTCGGGGACCTCGGGCCGGGGCGGATCCAGCATGGCAACCAGGCCGACGAACGTCAGGTCCCGCTCCACGTCTTCCATCGCCGACAGCGCCATGCCTTCGGGAAGCTCTCGGTAGGCCAGGGCAAGCACCCGTAAGGCCGACTCGCCGAACAGATCCAGGCGGTCAACGATCATCCGACGCTCGGCCCTCTACAGAAGGGTCGCTGCACCGTCGCGATAGATCAAGCGGCAGAGCGGAAGCAGGAGCTCGGGCGCGCCTTTGACGTAGGCGACCCTCTTCCCGGAGGCTGTCCGGTGAATGGTGGTCATCCGCTTCCGGTCGGCATCGAAGGGGAACTCGTGGAGCCGAAGGGTCGCGTTAGCGGAATCCCGCGATACGGTGCCCGCGAACTGTAGTAGCGCGATCTCTGTCGGGTCGCCGACGAACGCCGTTCCCTTCCCGTCCACGTCGTGACGGCGGCGGGCATCATTGCACCCGGTCGCGATCGCAAAGAGCGGGGCCCATCTGTCGAGAAGCCCGGCAGGCACCTGGGCGCCTGCCTCGGTGATGAAAGAGCCTCCCGACACCTGAACCTCGCGTCCGTCGATGTAGATACGGGTCACAGCCATCCGGTTCTCGGTGAGGGTCCCCGTCTTATCCGTGCAGATCACGCTGGTGCATCCCAACGTCTCCACCGAGGGAAGATTCTTGATGAGCGCCTTCCGCTTTGCCATTCGCTGGGCTCCCACCGCCAGAGAGAGCGTGACTGTGGGGAGGAGCCCCTCCGGCACGTTGGCCACCAGGATCCCCACGGCGAAGACGAAGTTCTCCCAGAAGCTTCGACCGATGAGCACGCCGAGGCCGAAAAATGCAAGTCCGATCCCAACGGAGAGCACGGCGATCAGTCGAGTGACCTTCACGATCTCCCGCCGTAGAGGACTCATTTCGGTCTCGACCGCAGAGGTCAGGTGCGCGATCTTGCCGAACTCGGTGGTCATCCCCGTAGCGAAGATGACCGACCGCGCAGTCCCCGAAAGGACGTTGGTGCCGGCGAATACGATGTTCGGGCTCTGCAGGAGCGTCCCCTCGGCCACGGCCTCGGCCCGCCGGATCTTGGGAATCGACTCGCCGGTTAGGGGCGCGTTGTTTACCCTCAGCAGGGCTGAGCTAATGACCCGCCCGTCGGCGGGAACTCGATCACCTTCGGCGAGGATCACAAGATCTCCCGGAACCAGCATGGATGCCGGGAGATCTTTGATCTCCCCGAGTCTGAGGACCTTGACGTGAATTGGAAGGAGGCGCTTGAGGGCGATAATGGCCCGCTCGGCCTTGTATTCCTGGACAAAGGAGAAGAGGGCGTTCACCGCGATGACCCCAATAATGGCCCAGCCGAGCAGATCCATTCCCTCTCCCGGCTTCATCCTGTCCGCGGCAAATGCCAGGGCCGCCGCGGCCCAGAGCAGGAGGGCAAGAAAATGCGTAAACTGCTTTCCCAGCATGGCAAGGTAGGGTATCTTCTCCGCGGCCCGAAGCTCGTTGAGGCCGAATTGCTCAAGTCTCCTGGCTGCCTCGGCATCGCTCAACCCCTGGTCCGAGGTCCCAAGCGCCCTCAGCGCCTCTTCGTGCGAAAGCCGATGAATCTGCATGATCCCTCACCACCCTGTCGGCCTCAGGCGGCCGCTAGCCGGAAGAGCATCAGGTCGCAGGGGGTCGTCCTCATCAGGTGGTCCACGGTTCCAGCACGAAGGCGCCGGATGAACCCTCTCGGCCCCTTTGTGCCCAGAAAAATCATATCATGTCGCTTGGCGGCCGCCTCAGCCGTTCCAGAGGCGGCTAACCAGGCCGCCGACCCCGAGGGCGACCACGATGTTAAAAAGCGCAATCAGGAGGGTTCTCCGCCTGGCCAGCTCTCGTGCCAGGACCGCGATCGTGGCCAGGCAGGGTATGAAGAGCGCGTTGACCAGGGCATACACAAAGAGCTGTTTCATCGTCATGAAGTGGAGCAGATCGGCCGCGCCACGCCCGTACTGCACCATGGCCAATGTCACCAGGAGCTGCAACGCCAGTTCCTTGCGCAGAATGCCAAAGAGCAGCGTCAGGCCGGTGACCGCTGGCAGGCCGAGCCACCAGCCTGTCAGAGGTGTCAGCGGCGCAGCAAGCCGCCAGATCAGCCCGCTCTCGTAAAGCCCCCCCAACAAGAGACTGCCGAAGATGACGACCGGCGCGGCGACAAAGACGAACTCCTTGAAGCGAAACCATGTCCGGCGTAGCAGATTTCGGACAGACGGCAGCCGGAATGGAAACATCTCCATTACCAGGCCGGTCCGCTTCCCCGGCACAACGCGACTCAGCCCCCACCCAGCGGCCGTCCCGACCGCCGCGACAATCAGGTAGAGCCCTATCGCTGGCGCCCACCCCAAATACCTGGAGACAGCCCCCGAGATGACCGCGGTCCTGGCGCTGCAGGGAACAAAGCAGATCAGGGTGGCGCAGATCACTCGCTCCCGCATGGTCGTCAGGGTCCTTGTCGCCATGACAGCCGGGACATTGCATCCCGCCGCGGTCACCAAAGGGATGACCGCCCTGCCGTGAAGCCCGACCCGGTGCAGGAGGGGATCGGTCAAAAAGGCCGCCGCGTTCAAGTAGCCGGTGTCCTCAAAGACAGAAAACAGCAGGTAGAAGGTCAGCACATATGGAATCCCTACTGCCAGGGCCGCGTTGATTCCGGCATCGAATCCCCAGAGCAGGCTTTTCGCAAGGAATCCATCACCCAGGACCCAGGCGAAGGCGACCTGAACGGGCGGCGAGACCCAGGCGGCCCAGAGACCGCTCAGGAAGTCGGACAGGAAGTTACCCAGGGAGAAGAGCAGAGCAAAAAGGCTCAGGAGCATCAGGAGCAGGATCGGTATCCCGGTCAGGGGAGCGGTTGTCAGACGCCACAGGCGCTCCTGTCGAGAGCGCCGGGCCCGGACCCGTGCCTGCGCTTCTTGCGCAATGGCCCCCGCAAGGCCATGCCGTTCCCTGGCCAGGCGAAGGGGAGCCGGCTCCCCATGCCGCTCTGCGATTTCCGCTGCTGCGCTGCTCGCCTCCGCCAGGATCGCCGAACCCTGCGGGTGCCGCTCCGCCCATCGCAGCACCTCTTCGTCCGACTCCAGCAAGAGGATCGCCACGGGCCTGGGCGACAACCCGAACGGAAGCTCGACCTCCATTGCCCCCAGAAAGGCAGCGAGCGCCTCGATCTGCTCTTCCACGTCCCGGCCGTAACGCGGCCCCCGGCCCTGCGCCGACGTGACGGCCCCGGCAGTCTCGACCGCCTTGGCCATCGCCTGATCCACCCCCATCCCACGAACCGCAACCGTCGGGATGACGGGGACGCCCAGATGCTTGGCCAGGACCGCTGGCTCCACTGCCAGTCCGCCGCGTTCGGCCTCGTCCATCAGGTTCAGCGCCACGACCACGGGGAGGCCCAGGTCCAGGAGCTGCAGGGTCAGGTAAAGGTTCCGGGCGATGTTTGTCGCGTCCACCACCGCGATCACCGAATCTGGACGGGCGTCTAGCAGGGCCTGCCTCGCAACCCACTGGTCCTCCGAGACGGGCTCCAGCGCATACGTCCCCGGCAGATCGATCACCCCCACCATCATATCGTTGAAGTGGGTGATGCCCATATTCACATCCACTGTTTTTCCAGGGTAGTTGGCGGTCACCACACCCATCCCCGTCAGTCGATTGAAGAAGCTGGATTTGCCCACGTTCGGGTTGCCGGCCAGGGCAATGGTCATCTGCACCTCGCCCTTGAATCGCAGGACCGATTGGCAGCACGTCAGTGCCATGGTCTCACACTTCCCGAACCAGGATCCGCGACGCGACCTCCCGTCCGAGAGCATAACGGGAAGCCCCCACTCTCACCACGATCGGCCCACCCATGGGTGCAACCTCTTCGACTTCCAGTTCGGTCTTCGGGAACAGCCCGAGGGCAGTGAGATACTGAAGGAGCTGGGGCTCTTCTTGCTGAATGGTGGCGATCGCCCCCTTCGAGCCCGGCCGCAGCCGATCCAGTGGCGTGGCCGGTTTGACCTTGAACGACCCGTCTGCGGCAGGGATCGGATTGCCATGGGGGCAAGTGTCCGGGCGTCCGAGGACGGTATCCAGCCGTTCCTCCAATGCGCAAGAGATAGCCGGCGCGATCCGAGCCGCCTCTTGGTGGACCTGTTCCCACGGAAGCCCCAACTGATCGTGCAGCAGTCGCTCCACGAGGCGATGCCGCCTGATCCGACTCGTCCCCCACGCCGCTCCAGAGTGGGTCAAGGCCAGCTCAAGAGCAGGGCTGCTCGCCACAAAGCCGAGCGCCTGAAGGCGCACGATCCGCTCTATAGCGTCTACACGCGATATCTGAAGCTTTTTGGCCAGCGCCTCAATCGGCACCGCAGCGCCAAGCTGATAGAGCCGATAGAGCGCCTCCAGGCTCTCATCGAGCGACTTCTCGAGTACCTCTCCCTGCCAATGCTTTTTCGGCCCCATCGAATCCTAGACCCCTAGTCGTAAGGTAGCTTCGTGATCCAAACAGGGGACCCGGTTTCATCGCGGAGCCTCAGTACTTCCGCTCCCTTCTTCACTTCGGCCGCGATGATCGCGGGTTTCCCATTAAAGGTGACCCTTGAGCCTTTGACTTCGATCGTATCCTTCGGCTCGATTTTCATCTGCTTGTCGAGATACCACGAGGGCCCAAGGTGGACGGAGACCGTCTCCTTATCGGTCTTGAGCGTCAGCCCTAGACCAGTTGACATTCCTTTCATTGGGGTCATTTTGGTCACGCTCACAACTTCACCGCTGAGGGTGTCCACGGTTTTGGTATCGTAGATCTTGCCGTATCGGTCCACCGGTCCCCAGCCTTCCCTTCCCCTCTGCCGCGTGTCCCGCCCAACCTGTGCAAGGGACCCGGCTGCGAGAACGAGACTCAGGATGGCGACCACTGGGATACAGACGAAGAGCTTGTTCATGGTTCTGCCCTTTCATTCTTCATTGCGTGAAGCCCGCGCCAATTTCAGCGCACAGTCATTTCCGCTCACGAGAGCCTCTCGTAGACCCTCTAACCCAGGTCGACACAGGCGGCACCTCCGGGCCGCAAAGAGGTTCACGAATTTTCCAGATGACCGCCACGTATTCTGAGTAGCGCATGGATTTTGTCCGCCCTTCTCCTATTGGATCGCGATCGATTGGAACGGTACTAGCAGACGAACTCGGTGACAACCTGGGGATAGCCGCGCTCCGCCAGAGCCTTGATAACAGGGTCCGGGTTGATGGTCCGGAGCCTCAAGATCACGAGACGCGTGGCGCCCTCCCGAGCCGGCAGGGTCACCAGACTGGCGATCTCCCCCTGCTGACCCTCAACAATCCGAATGCGCTCGGT
>JACQEV010000202.1 GCA_016200385.1 Candidatus Methylomirabilota bacterium | reverse complement strand
CGTTCCGCTACCTCATCCCGGCGCTGGACGCCGTCCCTGGTCCGGTCGGGGCCGCCCTTCGCCTGTTGGCCGTCGCATATCGGCTTACTCGCGAACTGCCCGTCGCGGCCGCCGTCGAGCAGATCCTGGAGATGACAGGGCTCCTGGCCTGGGCGGCCACTGGCGAGGGTGCGGACACGCTGGCAGGGAACCTACACCGCGCCGTGGATCGGCTTCGGCTCTGCGCCCAGGATGGCGGCACCCTCGCTGACTCTGTCGAGCGCCTGGCCGCCGACCTGGACTCCGGGAACCTCGAAGCACTGGGACTCGAGCCCGGGCGTCGCGATGTCGTGCGGCTGATGAATCTCCATAAGGCAAAGGGACTCGAGGCCCCTGTGGTCTTTCTGGCTGACCCTTGCATTGGCAGTCCTGAGCGTGTCGACATTCGCATCACCAGAGGGGCCGACGGCCCACAGGGATACCTGTCGATCGAGAAGCCGGTGGGAGATTTCGGCCACAGAATAGTGATCGCGCGGCCCACGGACTGGGAACAGCACGCGGGGGAAGAATTGCAATACGTCAAGGCCGAAGAGTCACGCCTCCGTTACGTTGCGGCCACACGGGCAAGGGACCTCCTTGTCATAGGGCGATACCACGGCAAGAGCCGGGCGAAGAATCCCACACCATGGATGCCGTTTGACGAATTTCTCCAAACAGCGCCCGAGTTGGATATCCCCAGCCTGGCCCCGCCGGCAGCGCCGGCCCTTCCAGATCTCTCCCCCGCGGCCAGGGCTGCTGCGGAGGAGGGGCGAACGTCGAAGTACTCGCGAGCTGCAAGCCCGTCGTTCGTGGTGCGGGCGGTCACCGAACTCTCAGATCGAGCGGGAGCGAGTGATACTCGTAGCGCATCGGAAGAATTGTCGGGACTGACACGTGAACCGGCCGGTGAGGCTGGTCCCGGTGGCACAGCCTGGGGAACCCTGATCCACAGTATGCTTGAAGCCGCGATGCGCGCACAGCGCGAGATGACCGATGACGAACTATCCGGCCTAGCCACCTTCCTCACAATCGATGCTCTTTCGCTCCGAAGCTATCTTGCAGAGGCGGTTCTCGCCGTCCGCTCTATCATGGCCTCAGACGTCTGGCAACGCGCGCGATCTTCTCCTGAATGCCACACCGAGGTCCCATTCGCGGTCGAAGTTCCCACCCAGGGCTTGCCCGGCCAACCGCCCGACTCACCGCCTCGGACCTTACTGCAGGGCGTGATCGATCTCGTGTACCGCATCGAGGGTGGTTGGGAGATCGTTGACTACAAGACCGATCTCTTCGACGGCGATATGCCTTCCTTGGTCAGCCGATATTCCCCACAACTCAAGCTGTATAGTCGTTACTGGAGCGATATCGCCAATGAGCCAGTGGTTCGAGCTGGATTGCTACTGGTGCGAAGCGGCGAAACGGTGTACCTCTATCCCGAACCGCGAAGCGAGAGCGATTGAAGAATTCTACCAAACAGGACCATGCCCGAAGATTTCGTACACCCTCTGAGGATTGAGTGGTAAATCAACCACGGATATGATTTCGCGTATCAATCATTCACCATCCAACTGGAGGAGTTGAACTTGCCTCGTGTGGCTGTTGATACCCTACTAGAGCCACTCTTCTGGTCCGAGCCGCCGGAGCGCGAAGACCGGCAGCCTACCGATCCACTCGGGCTGGATGCGATGCGGGAGGAACTCAGCGACCGCCTTGTTCCGTGTCTCACTGGGCGGACTAGGTCCACTGAGGACTTCTTTTGGACGCTCGTATTCTTGCGGTGGGGGCAGAAGGAAAGCACGGGGGAGGAGCGAGAGCGCTCCTTCCTTAAATGGGAGCGGGCGCTCAAGATCTGGTGGATTCATCGAAGAAAGCGCAATTCATTCTCCGGCGTAAAGCGGGCTCGGCAACAGGCGCAAGAGCAAGGGGCGCCGTCAACCCGATTTCGGCCCTTGCTGAAAAATCAGAAGACCATCGGGATGTTGGGTGCCCACTTGGGCCCTCTCCGGAAGTTGGGGTTCGTTGAATCAAAGCAGCTCGCATTGACCGAGGACGGGACGATGCTCTCTGCCGGTGCCGGTTTCACCACTGTGTTGAAAGATCAAGATTGGAAAGGTTGGAATGACGCATTTCGGCGTCCGGAGCAGGCCTTCGACGAGAAGTTCAAGCGCGCCATTCGCACGGCATTGAAAAACTCAATGCCTCATCTGTACGATGCTATTCAAACACTCCATTGGCCTACTAATCAAGCGTGGGGCCGTGCGGCGCGGTTTATCGGTAATGAGCTCAAGCCGTACGCGCGTCTGGCTCACGAGTTCTGCGGCTGGGCAGACGAGGTGCGGGCCGTGTTTGACGAGATCGTGAAATCAGCGCCAAACGCAAGGCCGCAAGACCTGCCCGCACGGCTTGCCACCCCAATCCCAAGAGACCTCCTCCGATGGAAGCCGTTGCGCTTGGTGCTCAATGATTGGAACCCGAAGGCCGCGCCCAGCATGCTCGCTCAACTGCACCTGGCGGTCTTCCGAGAACGCGGCTACGAGAACGAGCTCTGGCTTCGCCGGGAGGAGGGGAAAGTAAGACTCTATCCTGGCCGAGCGACTACCCGCCCGCCCACGGAGGGGAGCGACTGTCGTTGGGCAAATGCGGTCAACCTGATGAGTGGGAGGGCCTAGGCGATGGCCATCGCGCGGCAAGCGCTCGCCGATCGACTCAGTGAAGAGATCGGAGCCGGCAAAGTGAGGGCAGCTCTCTTCTCCACCTTCACCTTTGGGCGTGAGTTTTTTGAGAAGGTACCCTTGTCGCTCATTTCGAACGATGGGGAGTGGCGGGGGCGGTTTCCCGTGACGGTCATTGTGGACCGGAGCCAATTTGGGGGACAAGGATGGGGTTATGAGATCGTCCGCCCTCCAGGCGATCGGCTCTGGCATGCAAAAGTAGTTGCGCTGGCGGTGCGGGGCCCAGGCCCCGAGATGTCCAGATCGACCGTTCTAGCAATTGGAAGCGGCAATTTGACCCGTAGTGGTTGGGAGCAGAACCAGGAGTTGTTCCACGTTAGTGCTTGGCCAGGTTGGGCGCTTCCAGAGGCGATTCAGGAGTGGCTGCGGGAGCCTTGGCTGCGGGATAGCATGTTCGGTCGATGGACGCGCGAGGAGGGGATCGCCACAGTGCCGCGCAATCAGCGAATGCGAATCGTTAGTAGCCTCAAGAAGCCGATCTGGCAACGAATCGAGGCGTCCAATCGAGGGTTTGAATGGAATGAAGCGCATGTCGTCGCGCCTTTCAGTGACGTCGATAATGACGACGCGCTTCGCGGACATCAGGGTCGCAAATTCTTTACCACGTTGCTGGAAGGCGCCCGACCAAACCCAAAGGCGCGTCTGACTGTGTATCTGCGCGGAATGGAAGAAGAGGGGAATGCTGCACAAGGTGATCCCAAGGTTTTCGAAAAGCTCAGAAAGAGGAAGGAAATTGAGCTCAACCTCCGGGTCGTTCGCCCAGCGGGTGACCGGTTCCTCCACGCGAAGCTCCTGGCTCTGCGGTCAGGGCGGCGCTGGTGGGTCGTGGTTGGCTCGCCTAACGCCACTGGACCGGGCATGATCGACCCAAATGGAAACGTTGAGTTGGCATTGGAGTTCCGGAATATTGGTAACGGCCTCCCGCGTGGCCTTTTGCCCAAGTCGTATGGGATCTTCCTTCAAGACATCAAACGCCCGATTCAGAGGCGCGTGCGACGTTGGCTGGCTTTGGAGTCCGCGGAATACAAGCCTACAAAAATGGAGAATAGACTAATACTGAAATGGATTCGCAACCATGGTGTGGACGACACGCGGGTTTTTCTTGGCGATCAGGAACTGGACCCGAAAGAACTGGACCTGAACAACGCGCGGGTGAGCTTGAGTAAGATCCAAGAGCGGGCAGTGAAGCAAGAGCGGACACTAAAGACGGTCCCGCGAAGTTCCACGGCGACGCATTATGAGCCAGGCTTCGTTCCGATTCAGATGTCCGCGGACGAACTGAACCTTCCAGGCCTCGATGATGAGGAGCGGACAGCAGATGGATGGCTTGAACTCCTGGATGGTGGCTCAGCTCTAACGCTGCTTCAGCACGATGTCGGAACTGGAATCAGTGGAGCAAAACGCCTAGGTCGCCGCGGGGAGAAGTCAGAAGAGCCTTTCGCGTGGAAGAAGCGGGTTAAGGATTTGATGATAATCCTCCGAGGATTCCAGTCGCAGATAGCGCGTGCTGACAGCAAGCAGGAAGTGGAATACCTACGAAGTATTGTCGTTAAGACCTGGGACGCGCACGACCCAGAGGATCAGT
>JACQEV010000215.1 GCA_016200385.1 Candidatus Methylomirabilota bacterium | reverse complement strand
ACTTTCTTGTTCCTGTACGCTGAGGATCACGTCCACCTTGGTGAACATCAGGTCCTCCAGCACCGATTTAAGAACCCCGGCGTAGTGGTCCTCGAACCACTCCTTGAAGAAGCGGTTCGGGAGCCGGACCTTCACGCATGAGCCCTCAATCGACTCCATAGCCAGCGGACGAAACCAGTTATCGAAACTTTGGCGAGCAACCCTGGCTTGGATGGTCGAGAGAGCTTCCTCCCAGATCTCATGCGCCTTGGAGGCAGAGCGGACGGGGCCCATCTTCCCAGCTTGACCGTTGTTATCCACAGGAGGCCTCCTCGTGTAACATATTGATTTTAATTGGAAAGCTCCGATCGACCATTGCAAAACCCTCCCCTGATGTGGGTTCCGTTATCCACAGAGTTATCCACAGGTGTGGATAAGCTGCAAAGGGCCGCCCCGTCTGATTAGGGGCAGCTTCAATCCCAGTTACCGACAGATTCAAAAAATGGTGTTGCTGTTGAAAACCGCGTCCAATAAGCATTTGCGGGTTTTAACCTCCAGATGAGAAGTCCCTTTTAGCCTACCCTGGAGTAACTGTCAAGCCTTTTCTGGGCTTGAGAAAAGAATCATTTGTGTGGCAAGTGTTATAATTATTTCGATAACTTACGATAGTGTTGACCGAGACGCTGCTGTGTGATGGTTGAAGATCGGCCTGTGGAGCAGCCCGGCTGGAGGAAGGTCGCGCTTCGTGCTCACGCTGATGGGGTGAAAGACCATCCAAACTGGGAAGGCGAGACTGGATGAAGGGTAGAGGTCGTGTTGACAGTCACACGGCGGCATGGTAGCGTGACCTGTCAACGTGGAGTGACACAATGATTGCTGAGCGGATCGTGGCAGAGCTCTATACCGCGAAAGAATGCAGCCTCTGCCAGGAGATGAAGTCGATGCTAGGACGGGTTCGCGGAGAGTATCCGCTGACGATCAGGGAGATCGACATCGAGAGCGATCCTTTGCTACAAGCGCGATTCGCTCATGAGGTCCCCGTGCTGTACCTGGATGGTCGCAAGGCCTTCAAGTATCGAGCGAAGGAAGCGGCACTTCGCCGCAAGCTGATGCTGTTACTCTGGCGGCGGCGGCTCTTCGGTGCCGTGATGAAGGAGGCCGAGTAGTGAAGAAAGCGGGGGTATCCATCGATGAGCGATTTCGCCGGGCGCATCCGCGGTCGGAGGCCTTGTTCCGTCGGGCATGCGCGGCCATTGCCGGCGGCCTCTCACACGACATCCGCCACCTCTCTCCGTTCCCCATCTATGTGGATCGCGCCCAGGGGTCGAGGAAATGGGATGTCGATGGCCACGAGTTGATCGACTACTGGGTCGGGCATGGTGCCCTCTTCCTTGGGCATGGGCACCCTGCCGTGCGAGACGCCATCGTGGGCCAGCTTAGCCGCGGGACCCACTATGGAGCCTGTCATGAACTGGAGGTTCGGTGGGCCGAGCAGGTCTTGAAGCTGTTGCCCTGGGTCGATCGGATCCGGTTCGTCGGCTCAGGGACTGAGGCAACTCTTCTGGCGATGCGCTTGGCCCGTGCGGCAACGGGCAGGAGCAAGATCGTGAAGTTCGAGGGCCATTTTCACGGGTGGCACGACTACGCGGCCGTCGGGGTCCGCCCGCCTTTCGACCGACCGGTCTCAGCCGGCGTTCCGCAAGGCATCCTGGAAGAAGTCCTCACGTGCCCACCCAACGATTGGGACGCTTTTCGCCTCCTGACCTTTGGACGGAACGATATCGCCGGCGTGATCCTGGAGCCTGGAGGTGGCAGCTCTGGGACCATTCCGACCGACCTCGGCTTCCTGACCCGACTGCGGGAATTCACCAGGGCAGCGGGCATGGTCCTGATCTTCGATGAGGTGATCACGGGGTTCCGGTTCGCGCCTGGTGGGGCGCAGCAGCGGTACGAGATCTACGCAGACCTCACCACCCTGGCCAAGATCGTGGCCGGCGGCCTGCCGGGCGGCGCCGTGGTCGGCAGCGCCCCGATCATGGACCAGTTGGCGTTCAGGGACGATTCGGCCTGGAATCGTGAAGGTCGAGTGGGCCACGCCGGAACCTTCAATGCGAATCCCCTTACTGCCGCTGCAGGCCTCGTCACATTGGAGCTGCTGGCTGATGCTCAGCCGCATGCGAAAGCCGATCGTGCCGGACAGAATCTGCGGACCGGGATGTCCGAGGTCATCGAGAAGCTCGGAGTGGATGCCTGTGTGTACGGTGAGTCCTCGATCATCAACCTCTTCCTCGGCCCGCATCGACACGGCCTTGCCCTGGAGGGACCAGCCTCACAACTCGACCACCGCCTTCTGATGGGTCATCCGAACCTGGAGGCATATCACCAGCTCCGGTGTGCCCTCATCCTTCAGGGCGTCGATCTGCCGCTCTTCCACGGGTGGCTCTCTGCGGCGCATTCTGATGAAGACATCGAGCGGACGATTCGTGCTTTCGGCGCTGCCTTGCGCCTCGTGCAGGATGATGCGACCCTCTAATCTCCCATTTCCTTTCCTGATGACCTGCAGACGAGGCTGAAGATCGGTGCTGCCCCCGTCAGCTTCCTGCGGTAAAGGCCGGGCAAGCTCCTGTCCACTGGCAAATCCTGTGTCGAAACCACCATCGCCTATCAGCCTTACCGGACTGATCGGCAGGGGATGGCCTAGCGCTTCCGAAGGCTGCGTCGGGCTTCTCCAGAGAATCTTCCCCCGTTGACTTCCGCTCAGCTAAAATTGACCTCTCGCGGCGGTTGTGGGCAGGTCTCGGGTCTTCTTGCGGCCTCAACAGAACCGCGCTCGTAACCGTACGGGTTCGTCGGACGTATGTATGAACGATAAGGAAAAGAACCACGAGCCGGCCGAGGAATCAGGAGAGCAGCTTCAAACAGAAGCCCGTCTCATCCAGCAAGCGAAGGAGGGCGACCAACGGGCCTTCGAGGCGCTGCTCAAGCTGCATGACCGACGCGTGTTCGTCCTTATTGGCAGCTTTATCCGGCGTCGGCAAGACGTGGAGGATCTCGCGCAGGACGTCTTTCTCAAAGCCTATCTTGCTCTCGGGGGATTCCGGCCCGGGGCGCCGTTCGCCCCGTGGCTTAAGCGGATCGCGGTCAACACCTGCTACGACCATCTACGAAAAATCCGACGACGTCCCGAAATGGCCCTTGATGACCTGGCGGTAAGCGAGAAGATGTATTTGGCTGCCGGCGGTGGGAGCGACGATCGTGTCGCCGCCAGGGACCTGGCGGAGCGGGTGTTGGCTACGCTTCCGCCGAAAGATCGGCTGGCAATCACGCTGCGGGAGGTCCAGGGGTTGGAGATCGCGGAGATCGCACACGCCCTCGGCTGCACGCGACCGGCCGCGAAAGTCCGTCTGTTCCGAGCGCGTCGGGCGATGCAGGCGACACTTCAGCGGTTGATCAGGCAGGAGGAACAGATGGGCAACCGTTCACGGAGGAGGGAGCAGAATGAGGTGTCATGAGGCGAAGACATTGCTGGAGCGCGAAGGCAAGGGAGGCGATCTGTTTATTGAGGACGAGGCCCTGGCGCGTCATCTGGCAGTCTGCTCTCGGTGCAGCCAGGCGATGAAGGCGTTCAGGCTGTCGTCAGAGCTTCTGGGAGCCCTCCGCGAGGAGATCGAGCCCGGACCCTCGTTCTACCCGCGCTTGAGAGAACGGTTGGCGACGAGTGGGGTTGGGGAGGCGGGTGTGATTTTCTTCCAGGCCTGGGGACTCGCGAGACGACTCGTCCCGGCCCTCGCCCTTGGTGTGCTTCTATTGGCCGGGGTGACGGTTCCTTTGGGAGGTTTTCGTTCGCCTCTGCCGGTGCAGGTGGGGCAGACCACGGAGTTTCATGTCTTCTCCCTGGAGGAGCTGAATCTCCCGGCGGCGGTCGAGCGGCCCACGCAGGATCAGATGCTGGCATTCGTCCTCATGGAAACCGAAGGACGAGGTGCGAGGCCCGAAGCGCCGGGTGAGCGGTCAGGAAAGTAGAATGGGTCAGATGGTGGAGACGCGCGCGAAGGTACTTCTGGCCTTTCTCACTATCTTTGTCCTGGGTTTCGCGGCCGGCGCCCTGGCCCTCAACATTTACTTCAGCCGGATCGAGGGGCGGCGCCAGTCCGCATGGACAGGGAGGTTCGATCGGGAGCGCTACGTTAAGCAAATGACTGAGGCGGTTGGGATCCGTCCCGAGCAGATGGGCTCGCTCAACACGATCCTGGACGAGACGCGCGAGGAGTTTGTCGAGCTACGGAAACGCCTCAACCCCCGGTTCGACGATATCAGGCAGCGGGCGCGTAATGCGATCCGAGCAATTCTTGACGCCGAGCAACAGGCCCGCTTCGACCGGTTTCTGAAGCGGTGGGACGAGGAGCGGTGGTTGCAGGAGCAGGCGGCGTCTGGGCCGAAGGCGCAGGAGCGCAAACCCTGAATCTAACCGACGAGGAGCCAGGAGTATCTCCGCTCTAATAATAATGATGACATTGCGGTGTGCTGTTATTGCGAGGCTGACCCTTCGACTGGGCTCAGGGTAGCCGAAGCCATCACTCAACTGAGCCTGTCGAGGTTTCAAGGATCAGAACATGTTAAGCAGTCTGGAGATGGAAGATCGCTTCGTTTCGCTCGCAAAGACAAAACACGCCGTATGGCTATTTCAGCATCGATCTGCTGAATGGCTCGACACTCCGAGAGTGAATGAGAAAGGAGGAAGAATGACGGTCTTCCATGGAAAGGTTCGATCGTTGACGAAGTGGGTGATGCTCTTGGCTGTTCTGCCTGCTGCAGTGGCGTGGGCGGAGGATAACCTTTCGCCATCTTCCGGCCAGACTCGCGTTGTGCTGTCTGCCGATCTGGGGCGTCTGGCGCCTCAGGCCACGCCTCAAGTGGAGTCGCCCCAGCCCGGGTCTGTCGATGTAGGCGACCTACGCCTTTCCTTGCGGGAGGCCGTGCTACTTGCATTGAAGAACAACCTCGACATCGCGATCGCCAACTACAACCCAAAGATTACCGCAGAAAGCATCACTATCGCGAAGGCAGTCTTTGATCCGCTCGTTTCGCTCACGGTCGATGCAAACAAAACGGTCAAGCCTTCCACGTCAGTCCTTGGAGGGGCTGTCGTAAGCAGCACTGAAAACCAGGATGTGAATGCCTCACTGAGTCAGACGCTTCCGATCGGAGGGAGCTACACCCTAGGCTTGACCAATAACCGGCTGAACACGAACTCCTCGTTTGCCAGAATCAACCCGGCCTACCAGACGACCCTTACACTAAGCATTACCCAGAACCTCCTGAAGAACTTCGGACCGGATGTGAACACTGCCCCCATCAAGATCGCGCGAAACAATCAGGCGATTTCGGTGACGCAGCTCCGTCAGCAGGCGAATCAGGTGATCACCAGCGTTAACAGCGCCTACTGGAGCTTGGTGTTTGCGATTGAGAACCTGGAGGTCCAGAAGCGCTCGCTGCGCCTGGCCAGGGAGCTGGAGGAGTTGAACAAAGCACGGGTGCGGGCCGGGGTGGCGGCCCCGGTCGAGGTGACGCAGGCCGAGGCCCAGGCGGCGGCTCAGGTGCAAAACGTGATCCTGGCCGAGAAGGCCATCAAGGACGCCGAGGATCAGCTCAAGCTCATTGTCAACATCCCCGATGGCGAAAGGATATGGACCAGAACGATCGTCCCGGCTGACGCGGCTCCGTTTGAGACGGCGCCGGTCAATGCGGAGGCCAGCATCCAGGAGGCCCTGGAAAAACGGCCCGAGTACGCCGCAGCAAAGCTCACGCTCCAGAACAGCGATCTCGATCTGCGGGTCAAGCGGAACCAGTTGCTGCCCAGCCTTCAGTTCCAGGGCAGCGTCGGGCTCAACGAGGTAGCGCTCGACGCGCTCAGGCTCATCGGGTTTGCGGTGTACGACCGCGACCCGGGGGCGTTGGAACTGCGCGACGGTGACTGCTCGCTGCTGCCGGAGATCGAGTCGGGCGAGCATCCTATCGATCTGGCGCCGCACTACCGGCTGCGCCAGCGCATCGAGCGCGAAATCGAGCGGCGCGGCGTGGCGCCGCGCGGATTGCTGATCGTGAATGGCGCGCGGCTGATGCCGCCCGAACAGCGGGCACCGGAAGTGAGCGAGGCGCTGCGCGTGGCGGCGGAGACGATGCGCTACTGCATTGCGCCGACGCATACGCTGTTTGGCGCTGT
>JACQEV010000214.1 GCA_016200385.1 Candidatus Methylomirabilota bacterium | reverse complement strand
CCTGCATCGAGACAGGAGACGCACGCGGCCACGCAACGCGGAGTCCTCTGAGACACTCTTCGAGTGTCGCCCCAAGTAGTCTTGCGCGCAGTCCCGGCGGAGACGGACCCCAACGGGAAGTGGCTTACCGGGTTCTCCGGGGCATTCCATGCGAGGAATTGGATGGCTATCGTCACTATCTCACGGCAGATCGGAAGCGGCGGTGACGAGATCGCGGCTCGGCTGGCGAAAGACCTCGGGTTCACTCTCGTGGATCAGGGGTTGCTCGTCCCGCTGATGCTGGAGCACGGGCTATCCAGGGCGGACTTCGAGGAGCTCGATGAAGAGAGTTTTAAGCGGGGGGAACAGGCCCGCGAAGAAGACCGAGTCCACGTGGACCTCCTCCAGACGCTGATCGCGAATCTGGCAGCCGAGAAAGATCTGGTAGTGCTTGGCAGGGGGGGTCAGTTCATTTTCTGCGACTTCCCAGGAGCATTGCATGTAAGGGTGGTGGCCGGAGCCAAAGAGCGGGTCAAACGCCTGATGGAAGAACGAGGCATGGACGAGCAATCCGCCGTCACCCTGGTGCAGGAAAGTGATGAGGCGCGACGCGCCTTCATCCAGGACCATTATGGCGAGGACTGGGACGCGCCCGCTCATTACGATCTGATTCTGAACACCGATCGCCTGAGCCTGGAGGCAGCGGCACAGATCATCCGTCTGACCGTAGAGGTCACGGATCTTTTTTTGAAAGGTCGGGAAATCGGGAATTGGCTCGAGACGGCGAGATCGGTACCCTTCGCCCATCCCAGCGAAGAAGAGTTTGCGAAGGTTTTGGATTTTTACCGGATACGATGGGAGTATGAGCCTAAGGCATTTGCGATCGGCTGGGATGAGACCGGCAAAGTGACGGAGGCCTTTGCACCAGACTTCTATCTGCCTGACGTCGACCTTTATATTGAGCTGACGACGCTGAAGCAGAGTCTGGTGACGGAGAAAAATAGGAAGATCAGGCGGTTCCGAGAGCTATACCCGGAAGTGAAGCTAAAGGTGTTTTACGGGAGGGACTATCGTCGCCTGCTTGCCAAGTATGGAATAGAAAAAAGCAGTAGCCCCAAGTGACCCGTCGGCGACACCACACTTCCCAGGGCAACTACCTCCATTCACTCCTCGGAATTCCAGAGTCTCTTTCCCGTCCCTTGCGGATTGGGTAATTGGCCCTGGGCCCAGGAGCTTTTGAAATACCCTGGATCGCTTGCTTCGCCTCTAGACCTCTTGGGGCTACTCTTAGCATGGAGCGCCCAGACCTTCATGTCAAGGGGGAAACTGAACTTTTTAGAGATTTTTTTTCAGGAGCGGACTGTGCTACATAACAGCATTGAAGATCTAGCGGAGGTGCTCATACCAGCAGACCGCATTGTGCAGCGCGTCAAAGACCTGGGAACAGATATTTCAAGGGATTATGACGGCAAGGATTTGGTCCTAGCCGGTATCCTGAGGGGAGCCTCGTTCTTCCTGACCGACTTAGCAAGGGCCATTTCCCTCCCACTCTCGATCGATTTTATCTCGATCTCCAGCTACGGCCCAGCGACCAAGGCCTCCGGGGTTGTCAGCATCAGGAAGGACCTCGACGAGAGCGTCGGCGGTCGGCACCTCCTTCTCGTGGAGGACATCGTGGATACCGGCCTGACCTTGAGTTATCTTCTCCAGATCTTGCGGGCCCGCCAACCTGCCAGCCTTCAAGTGTGCGCCTTTTTGGATCGCAGGGTGCATCGAATCATCGACCTGCCAATTGCCTATCGTGGATTTGAAATCCCTGAGACGTTCGTCGTGGGCTACGGCCTCGACTACAACCAGCGCTATCGCAACCTCCCATGCATCGGCGTGCTGAAGCCCGAGCTCATGACCCGTTGAGCCTTTAGGCCAATTCTCACCAAGAGTGCAGATGTGGTTATCGTCAGCGGCGGGGTGATCGGGTGGGCGCGACTCTCGACACTCCGTCCCAGATGTGGTAGAAGAGTGTCACGTCCCTTTGCGCTTGGCAGAACGCCGGGGTGGTGAAACTGGTAGACGCACGGGACTCAAAATCCCGCGGGCTTCGGCCCATGAGGGTTCGACTCCCTCCCCCGGCACCACAGCCATTCTTTTTTGCGTTCCTCCGTGCGATCCCTGCCTGCCTCACGCCTCACCTCGCTCGTTGCCTCGACTCCCTTGGCGCTGCCGACCGGAGTCGCCTTTCCTGTTCTTCAGCGAGGTGTAGCTCGCGCTTGGCCTCCCTCGTTCTTCCCTGTCGTCGCAGGACCTCGCTCAGGGCGCGTCGCGCGATCGAGTCTTGCGGAGTGACACGCAGCACAGCCTCAAGCTCCCTCTGGGCATCGATTAGCCTCCCCTGCTTTGCAAAAATGACCCCCAAAATGTAGCGCGCCTGCCCATTGGAGGGCTGCAGTCGCAGAACGGTCTCCAAAGCCTCCTGTGCCTCTGAGAGCCGACCCTGTTCGCCAAGCACGGTGGCGAGCAGATTGAGCGCTTCCAGATTTCCTGGCTGAAGCCGGAGCGAGTTCTTGAAGTGAGCCTCCGCCTGAGCTGGCACACCCCGCAGAGCGTGCACCTTTCCCAAGTTCATCTGAACCTCTAGCGAATTCGGCTCTAGAGCGGCGGCCATCTCCAGCTCTCGCTGGGCATCCGTCAACCATCCCAAGCGCAAATAAACGAGACCGAGGTTACTCCGGAGCATGAAGGAGTTGGAAGATGCGGCGGTCTTGAGGCTATCCTGGGCCTCAATGGGGGAACCCGCCAGGATGAAGCCTACCGCGAGGTCAGTGAGGTCCTTTTCACCATATACGCCGAGGCGAGCCGCAGAGCGGAACTCTTCGAGGGCTTCCGAAGTCATCTTCCTTCGACCGTAGAAATAGCCAAGGTTCAGGTGCGCCAGGCTAGAGTTTGGGTCAACCTTCGTGGCGATCTGATAGGCATGAGCCGCCGCATCGATCTGTCCCCGCTTCTCTAAGGTTTCCCCGAGGCCGCTATAGGCCCCACTGACCTTGGGATAGATCCCTAGGCTTCTCTCGAATTCTCGCTGGGCACCGGAAAAATCCCCGCTGCTCAACAGGGCCATCCCCAGGTTGTAGTGGGCGCCCGCACTGTTCGGACTCGTCGAAACGGCAGCGGCGAAGAGTACAGCATTGCTGTGCCAGTCCCGGTTCCGGAGGATCGTCCGAGTACCGTAGCCAAGTAGGAGAAGGACGATAGCGCCCGCGGCGGGAAGCCTCCCTCGCGGGCGGGCAGCCAGAGCCATGACGGCCACCGCCAGCAGGAGGCAAAACCCGAGGGAAGGGAGATAGAGCACTCGTTCCGCCATGATCGTCCCGATGGGAAACGCCAGGTTCGACACTGGGAGGATCGTGAGAGCGAAGACGGCGATGCCGAAGCTGATGACCGGCCTTCGGTACCAAGCCAAAACAGCGAGAGCACACGCGGTCAGGAGTACGAGCAGCGCGGCCAGGACGCCCGGATCGAAGAGAGAGCGGCCGACCGGGATCTGGTTGTAGGCGTAATCAGATGAAAGGCGTACCGGGAGCAGCAAGAGCCAGAGCTACTTGCCCAGGACCTTGACGGCAGTCAGGGACCGCGTAGGGAAATCCGTGTGAGCAAGTGGATTCGCAACCATTGAGACATTGTGGCTCAAGAGCCGGCCAAGGACGAGGAGCCGGGCCAGCGTATACCCGCCAATCGGCATGAGGTACCAGGCGTAGGCTGTCCGGCATTTATCCCAGATCGCCCGGCCCAGTGGCAAGCCCCGCTCGGATGCACGGAGCAGGTCGGTCAGGGCGAGAAGCGGGAGGAGGACAACGACATGTTCCTTGGAGAAGATGGCCAACGCGAAAGCCACTATCGAGGCGGCGAGCCACCGGATCCTGCCTCGCGGCGGCGCCTCATCCCACTGTAGGTACCACCGCCAGCTCAGCAAGAGGAAAGCGTTCGACAATAGCTCGGCCCGCCCCACCACGCTCGCCACCGCCTCGGTGTGGATCGGGTGGAGGGCAAAGGCGGCCGCCGCCACTAGGGCCAGGCCGCGCGCGCTGAACAGCGCCACGAGAAGCGAATAGACGAGGGCACTGTTCCCCGCGTGGAGCAGGACGTTGACCAGATGGTAATTGAACGCCGTACGCCCCGCCGCCATGGCATAGTTCAACGCGTATGAGAAGATCACCAAAGGGCGATAGGCCAGGTCGGCCGTAGGATCCGGCCAGTAGGGGGCAGCGAAAATGGCGCGCAGATTGCGGAGGTTACGGATCGCCAGATTCTCCTTAATAATGCCCACGTCATCGAAGACGAACCCGTTCCAGAGCGAGTTCAGGTAAGCAAGGAGGGCAATCGCCGCGACGACCCAGGCCGCGTAGATATCTGTCCGCCGGCGCGGGAGCCAGCGAGGGAGCATGTCGGACCCAGTTCTCGTCGGCTCGACCTCCGATCCTTCGGCGGCGGCCGAACTCGCCTGCGACGCTGACGGCTCCAGTCCTGACGCGGTACCTCCGGGACTTTCCAATGCAGCCTCGTCCATCACCGCGCCTCGCCGGGGAACGATTGCGGCGTCAGCAGCCCGAACATCCCCCTATCGCGATCATCACAGCTCACTCGCAATAACCTCGACTTCCAGTGTGCCGATGTCATTCTGCGTCCAAAACGCGGCAACCCTACCACAGCCACCCAGGGGCGTCAAGCGATCCACTGCTTGACTTGACCACAGCCGATTCCGCGCCTTATACTCGTGATAGTGCAGGATGATCCCGCGTGAGAGGTACGTGATGCGACACTGCATCAGCCGCTTGGTCGCGCACGATGCTCCCGAGGTGGTGGAGTTCGTGGCCCCAGAGCGGGGATGGTATGACTTTACGGCCCACGCGTTTTATCCCTACACACAACTGACCCTGGCGGATAGCTCGATCGATGGAACCGGCAGCTCTGAGCACGTGCTCTATGGGCGCCTCTATGTCCAGTAGCGGCGGGGCCCTTATTTGCGGTCACTGGCTCTAGAGGGGGACTCCGCCTGCAGCAGGTTGGGTGCTGACTGAGGCCCTGTAACGAAGGCAGGCAGAGGACCAGTCATGACGTTCACTGCAGAGCTGTGGAACTCGATCGGGGCGATTTACGCCGCCATCCTGCGCCACCCCTTCCTCAAGGGATTCACGGACGGCTCCCTGCCACGCGAGAGCTTTCAATTCTATGCGGTCCAAGACGCGCTGTACCTGCGCGAGTTCGCCCGCGCGCTGTCGCTTGCGGCGGCCCGGGCTCCTCGAGAGGACTGGATCATCATGTTCAATGAGCATGCGGCGGGCGCCCTCCGGGTGGAGCGGGCGTTGCACGAGAGCTTCTTCCGGGAGTGGGGCCTCAGTGCGCAGGAGGTCGCCGCGACGCCGCTTGCGCCGACCAACCTCGCGTATACCAGCTATCTTCTGTCGGTCGCCTACGGGGCCCCCTTCCACGAGGTGATCGCGGCCCTGCTTCCTTGCTACTGGATCTACTGGGAGGTCGGAAAGGAATTGGAGCGGGACGGCTCGCCCGACCCTCTCTATGCGCGCTGGATCGGGACGTACGCCTCCGCGGAATTCGGCAGCCTTGTCCGCGCGGTCCTGGACGCCACCGACGCGACCGCGGCACGGCTACAGGCGGTCGAGCGCGAGGCGATGCGCCGGCACTTTCTCATGACGAGCCGATACGAGTGGATGTTCTGGGAGATGGGATATCGTCGGGAGTCCTGGCCGATCTAGTCCGAATTGCTCAGGTCCCCATGCGGCCCCCTCACCCCAACTCTCTCCCCCACCGGAGAGAGAGAAGTGACGAATTGTTAACGTTGGGCACTTGGCGAGAGCACCAGCGCCGCCCTAACAGGAACCATCACGGAGGACCATCTGAATATGCCGACCACACACACACGCATTCACGCCCTCCTGGAGAAACATAGGACCCTTCTTTTCCCCGGGGTGTACGACGCATTAGGGGCAAAGCTGGCAGAGCGGGCTGGATTCCCCTTGACGTTTATTTCAGGGTATAGCGTAGCCGCCACGCACCTGGGGCTACCGGATTTCGGCTACCTTACGCAGACCGAGATCGTGGCCGCGGCGAAAAGGGTCTGCGCCTCGGTTACCATCCCGATTATTATCGATGCAGATACAGGGTATGGAAATGCCCTTAACGTGATTCGCACGGTCAACGAGCTGATCGAAGCCGGGGCCGCCGGGATGTTCCTGGAGGATCAGGTCTGGCCGAAGCGATGCGGCCACATGAAGGGCAAGCGGGTCATCCCCGCCGAAGAACACGTCCAGAAGATCCGCGCCGCTGTTGATGCCAGACGGGACAGAGATTTCTTCATCGTCGCACGCACCGACGCTCGACAGGTCACGGGCCTGGACGACGCCCTCCGCCGATGCCAACTGTACAAGGAGGCCGGCGCAGACGCGCTTTTCCTCGAGGCGCCCCGCAGCACGGAAGAACTGGCGAGGATCGGTCGCGAGCTACCACCCCCGCTCGTTGCCAATATGCTCGAGGGGGGCGTGACCCCCTTGCTCACGAAAGAGGAGCTGGACAAGCTCGGGATCCAGCTCGTGCTCTGGCCACTCACTGCGCTCTACACCTCAGCTAAGGCTATAGATGAGATGTTCCGATTACTCATGACCACGGGGACCACCACTGCAGCCCTCGACCGTCTCATGCCCTTTCAGCAGTTCCACGATGTCATCGGCCTCGACGGCTACTATGCCCTCGCCGAACGGTACGGCGGGCCTGATGACGGGGGTGGTTCATCGGAAGCCTCTGACCGCTAATCCTGGAGACTAGGTCAGGTGCGGGTCGTCCCAAGGCTGCGGTCTCCCGCAACCAGTGTTATTCTTTCTCCAGAACAAAACCATTGCCCACACACCATACCTTTCAGCGTGCTTTTTAGGTCTCAGGAGTGTATATTCGGGTGGGAGGTTGCTGATGAGTCATCGGCGCAGGCAAGACTGTCCAAAGGTCCACGCGCTCTTATTCCTGCTCTGCCTAAGCGTCGCAGTGCATCTCTCCCCCGCAGAGGGGCGCAGCGTTGGTGGCCGCGACAGCGCAGGGAATATGGGGGCTCCTCGCGGGGGGGTTGTCCACGCCCGCTTCAGCGGCGGATCTCTCGGCGGCGTCGGTCATCTGGTT
>JACQEV010000206.1 GCA_016200385.1 Candidatus Methylomirabilota bacterium | reverse complement strand
AGGGCCGACAGATTCGTCCTATGGACAGGCGATCGGTCGGCGCATGGATGGTTCAGAATCGCCCCGACCACTGGGAGGCAGGCATGAAGAGCGGCCTCCACGGTAAGCATAGCGTGGTTCAGAGCGCCGAGCCTTGAGCCTATCACCACGAGTAAAGGAAGTCGCAAGCAGGCCGAGAGATCGAGGAATGATGCCTCCTCCGTGATGGGAACCAGCAGACCACCCGCTCCCTCGACCAGGATCGCAGAATGCCGACAAGCCAGACGATCGAAGCTCTTTGCCAGCACTTCAAGTTTGATGCGCCGCCCTGACCGCTCGGACGCCACCATCGGCGCCAGCGCCTCTCTGAACCGGTACGGGTTGATCAGATCGAGGTTGTCGCAGGCTCCTGAAGCCTCGCGAAGCATCAAGGCGTCAAGCGGCAGCAGCCGACCGCGCCGAGCGGAGCAGCCGGTCTCGATCGGCTTCATCACCCCGACGTCGATCCCGCGAGCCCGCAGCGCCGCAGCAAGTCCGGCGGTGATCAACGTCTTCCCAACACCGGTGTCAGTCCCAGTCACAAACAGACCTGCCCTGAGCCCGGTCGAGGTGCCAGTCGATCGGAGGGCCCTCATCCCCCCGTGGCCGCCACGATCGAGTCTGCTACGATGCGGACCATCCGGGAGAGATCCCTGCTGGCGATCGAGAGTGGCGGCATTAAGACAATGACGTTGCCCAGCGGCCGGATGATCAGCCCTCGTCGCCGCGCCTCCAGGATTGTCCGAATGCCGATCTTCGCCTCGTATGGGTACGGCTCTCCCCGCTCACGGTCTTGCATCAGCTCGATGCCAACCATGAACCCGACCTGCCTGATGTCACCCACATGTGACAGCGACCGGAGTGATTTTAGCTCACGACGGAGTAGCGCGATCTTGGGCTGGAGCAGCTTCAGCGTCTGCTCGCGCTGAAAACAGTGCAGGTTGGCCAGGGCGGCGGCGCAGGCCAGGGGGTTGGCAGTGTAGGTGTGGCCATGGAAGAAGGTTTTCTTCTCCCCATAGGAGGCACGGAACCCGTCGAAGATCTCCTGCGTCGTCAGGGTCACGGCAAGGGGGAGGTAGCCACCGGTGATCCCCTTGGCCAGGCAGAGCAGATCCGGCGTCACGCCTTCCTGCTCGCAGGCAAACATCGTCCCCGTCCGACCGAAACCGGTCGCGACCTCGTCCAGGATCAGGAGCACGTTGAACTGTGAGCAAAGGGACCGGACGGCCTTCAAGAATCCTGGCGGCGAGGGAAGCATCCCGGCGGCGGCTTGTATCAGCGGCTCCATGACAAGGCCCGCCACCTGGTCGTGCTGTCGCCTGAGGAGGGCTTCCAGCCGCTCGACTGGGTCGGGTCGTCGGGCGCGGTCCCATGGCGCCCTGTAGGGCGATGGAATCCTCCAGGTGGGGAAGAGGAGCGGCCGGTAGAGCTGGTGGAAGAGTTCGATCCCGCCGACGCTCACCGCACCCAGCGTGTCGCCGTGATACGCCTCTTCGAGGGCGATGAACCGGGTCTTTCGGCGAAACGACCCGCCCCGCTGCTGCCAATACTGGAACGCCATCTTGAGGGCGATCTCGACGGCCGTCGCGCCATTGTCCGAGTAAAAGACCTTGGCGAGGCCGGCCGGGGCAATCCGGATGAGTGCCTTCGCCAACTCGATCGCCGTGGGATGGGAAAGGCCAAGGAAGGTGGTATGGGCGACCTTGCTGAGTTGGGCGCGAATCGACCGATCGATCGCAGGTTTCCGGTGGCCATGAAGGGT
This sequence comes from Candidatus Methylomirabilota bacterium, assembly GCA_016200385.1. GTDB lineage: Bacteria > Methylomirabilota > Methylomirabilia > Methylomirabilales > Methylomirabilaceae > Methylomirabilis. The sequence goes on along the minus strand of JACQEV010000206.1, from coordinate 849 downwards.
GACCCAGAGGGACGAGATCCCGTCAAGGTAGCGCCGCCCGTCAACATCGATCAGGGTGCTCCCCTCGCCCCGTTCGATGATCGGGTGGCGCTCCCGCAGCCAGTCCTGCATCTGGGTGAACGGGTGCCAGACGTATCGTTTGTCGTCCTGCCGGAGCCGATGGCTGCGGGAGGCCATTAGGGAGATCAGAGTGCGGCGGTTGCGGCGTGGCGCTCCGAGCCTGCCCTGAGATCGGTCGAAGAACCTGGCCCGAGCCCAGTCGAAGGCGCAGAGAGGGGGCCATCAAAATCCAGGCCTAGATCCCTGAACATCTTGAGGTCGTCGCTGACGCTCCGGTTCTTCGTCGTGAGGAAGTCGCCAACCATGGCTCCGCTCGCGCCGGCAAAGAAGATCATCGACTGCAGCTCCCCCAGATGCTGGCGGCCGGCGCAGATGAAGATGTTCTTCGTCGGAAGGATCCAGCGGAAGAGCGCAATTGCCTTCAGCATCTCGAGCGGCTGCAAGGGGGCTGCCTTCTCCAGGCGGGTCCCGTCAACAGAGACCAGGAAGTTCAGGGGAACCTCGTCAACGTCGAGCTCTTTGAGCGCAAATGCAAGCTCGGCGCGATGCGCCGGCTCCTCCCCCATCCCGATAATCCCGCCGCTGCAGACCCGAATCCCGGCGGCCTTGGCGGCCTTGATGGTGCTAACCCGCTCGTCATAGGTGTGGGTGGTGCAGATCTTCGGGAAGTAGGAGCGGCCGGTCTCCAGGTTGTGGTTGAACTCGGTGAGGCCAGCCATCTTGAGCTGGCGGAACTCCTCGTCGCCCATGATCCCGAGGGAGGCATGCCCCTCCACCCGCCCATCCTGT
>JACQEV010000213.1 GCA_016200385.1 Candidatus Methylomirabilota bacterium | reverse complement strand
GCCTGTTATAAAACACCGCCGAGACGAGTGGCCGCTCCTCCGGAACCTGTGCCTCCCGCTCGATCAGGGAGGCCAGCGTCACGATCTCGTGGACCGACATCCCCAGTTCCTCGGCGCGCGTGTGCTCCTCGGGCCCGAGCATCTCCTGAAACCGCCGAACCATCCGATGGACGATCACTTCCTCGCTCAGCCCCTTGATCAAGCGATAAGTATCGGGGAAGAGGTACCATTCGAGCGACTGGCCTTCCAAACCATACTGCTCTACTGTCTGACGGTCCTGCAGGAGAGCCATAAACCGATCCCGATTCACCAGCCCCCGCTCTGCAAGGAGCTGGGCGATCTGCTGGGCCGCGAAACCCTCGGGGATGGTCACCTGGTGGACAAGCCCTCGCCCCTGTTCCAGGCGACGGACGATTTCGAGGAGGGAGAGTCCTGGGGCAAATTCGTACTCCCCTGCGAGCAGACGTCGATAGGTGCCGCGACCAACGGCGACAGCCAGGAAGGCAAAGCGGCTGCGGATGACGCCAGCGTCCTTCAGCGCCCTTGCGATAGTGAGGGCACCGGTCTGCGGCCTGATGAACACGATGCGGGAGGCCTCGCTCTTCGACCCAACCGGCCCGCTCACGACGTACCAGAGAGAGCCTCCTCCCACCAGCAGGCCGAGGTACAGGGCCAGGGCCCGCACTGGCAGCGAGGGTGCCACCGATGCCGAGCTCAAGAGGGCCGATCCTTCTGAACACGGGTGCGGTCGAGAAAACCCTGGAGGATAAGCACTGCGGCCATCTGATCGAGAGCGCGCCTTCGCTTGGCCCGCCGCACATTGGCTTCGATCAGCAGGCGTTCGGCGGCTCTGCTGGTCAGCCGCTCGTCCCACAACGTCACTTTTGCATCTCCACCCTCTTCGAGCCGCCTTGCAAACGCGAGGGCTTTCTCCGCCGCCGGACCGAGGGTGCCGTTCATATTCTTCGGGAGCCCGACGACCACCTCTCCCACGCCGTACCGATCGATTAATGCTCGAATGGCGTCAACAGCGTCATCCACTGTGGGCGGTTCGAGTGTCGGGAGGGCCTGGGCCGTCAGGCCCAGCTCGTCGCTCAGCGCCACGCCGATCCGGCGCGTCCCGAGATCGACCCCCAGGTATCGTGTCACTGCTTCGTCAGTCTCCACTTGACCTCTCAGAAAATCCGATCAGAATGATGGACATGCGACAACCATCCACGACACGCCGCCTCATGTCTCTCTACCGGCACCTCTTCCGGCGGTTTGGGCCACAGCGCTGGTGGCCCGCCCACACCCGGTTTGAGGTCATCGTCGGCGCTATCCTGACCCAAAACACCGCCTGGGCCAACGTCACGCGTGCGATCACGGCGATGCGGGCCGGACGGTTGCTCACCGCCCGTGGGATCGATGCCGCGCCGCACGGGAGGCTCGCCCGGCTCATCCGGTCTTCGGGTTATTATAACATGAAGGCCGAACGCCTCAAACAGTTCACGCGCTTCTTGCTGGGGCGCTACGGTGGGAGCTTGCAACGGATGTTCCGGACTGAGCTTCCGAAATTGCGGGACGAGCTGCTTGCGGTTTCAGGGATCGGCGAGGAAACGGCCGACTCGATCCTGCTGTATGCGGGTAATCGGCCGATCTTCGTCGTGGACGCCTACAGCCGGCGAGTCCTCGAGCGGCATGGCCTGATCTCGGAGCGAACGACATACGGCAAGATCCAGCGACTCTTCATGGACCACTTGCCGGCCGATGCCACCCTCTACAACGAGTATCATGCCCTCCTGGTGGCCGTCGGCAAGGAATACTGCCGGAGAACGCCACGCTGTGAGACGTGCCCCCTCCAGTATGACCTTCCGAAAGGGATCACCCCTTCTGCCGAGCCCACAGGACGTTATAGCCGTCAACGAAGGCGTTCACCGAGGCAACGATGATGTCGGGAGAGGTGCCGGTGGCGACCACCCGGTTCCCCTCGGCGTCCTTCATGACGATGGCGGTCTCGACCGAGGCATCCGTCCCGGGCGAGCTGATTTCCACATTGTAGTCGATCAACTCGAAGAACAGCCTGCCACGCGTCAGCGCCGCTTGCTTTAGGGCATTGATGACGGCATCCACAGGGCCGACGCCAGAACCGGACGCCTCCACTTTCTCGCCATCGAAAATGACCCAGACAGCCGCCTCCGCCTGGCCATGGAGCGACGTCGAGACCCTGAAGTCCTCCACCGCCAGAACGGGCTTGTGGCCTGAAAGTCCCTTCAGCACATTCTCAACGATATACTGCAGGTCAGCTTTGGTGATGGGCTTTCCCTTCTTCACGAACTCCTCGATCAGTGACCGAACCTTCGCCCCATACTCGGCGGTCAGTTTCACCCCCAGCTCCTGCCGCACGCAGGTCGTGACCTCGGCCAGGGACGGGGCTTTCTCGAATACGTGCTTGTCGCCGTTCTTGGCCCCCGCGGCCCGGATCTCATAGAGCCGCAGCTTCAAGAACTTTTCGACCTCCTGCATCGAGGGATCGATCGTGGCGGGCGATGGGAGCACCCGCAGGGCCGCCCTGGGGTCTTTCAGGCCGTTGCCTGTGGCCAGGCAGACCACCGACTCGTCCGCCCTGACACGCCCGCTGCTGAGCAACGGGATCAAGGCCCCGACGGGGAGCGCGCCCGACGGCTCGACAAAGATCGATTCCTGCCGCGCGATCTTCTGCTGCGCCTCCAGGATCTCCGAGTCGGTCAGCGAGAGGGCACATCCGCCCGATTCCCGGAGCACCGCCAGCGCTTTTAATCCGTCCAGCGGATCGCCAGCCATGAGCGCCGAGGCGACCGACTCTGGCTTCTTCACCGGCACGATCTCATCCGATCCCTGGTTAAACGCAACCACGATCGGCTGACAGCCGACCGGTTGGACGCCGATCATCCTGGGCAGAGACGAGATCAACCCCATTTCATGAAACTCTTTGAACCCCTTCCAGAGGGCAGCGATGTTCGTCCCGCAGCCCATGGGAACGATGACGACGGACGGCGCCTGCCACTCCAATTGCTCAATGATTTCGAACGCCTGTGACTTCTGCCCTTCCACGCGGAAGGCATAATCGCCCGCGAGGTAGTACCCGTAGCGCTGGCTCATCTGCTCGGCGAGTGACGCCGCGTCGTTGTAGGTCCCCCGGACCTGGAGGACCCTGGCGCCATAGGAGAGGGCCTGGGACATCTTTCCAATCGGGGTCCCCTCCGGCACCAACACATAGCAGGGCAACCCGGCGATCGAGGCGTAGGCGGCGACAGACCCGGCCATGTTCCCGGTGGAGGCGACGCAGATCGCCTTGGCCCCCTGCTCTTTCGCCTTGGTGATCTCTACCAGTGTCCCCCGATCCTTGAAGACGCCGGTGGGATTCAGCCCCTCATTCTTGATGTAGAGCTGTTTGATCCCCAACTCCTCCGCCAGCCGATGGCAGCGGTACAGCGGGGTGCCGCCTTCATCGAGGGACACCACGAGGTCCAGGTCGAGGATCGGATAGAAGTCAAGGTATTTGAGCGCCTTGATCGGAGAGGTTTTGAGCGAGTATCGGTTCAGGCGGGCCCTGATGCGGGCATAGTCATAGCGGACGGCAAGCGGCTTGCCGCAGCTCGGGCAACGGGTGCTGCTCTCGTGCTCTGTGCAGGTCTTCCCGCAGACGATACAGTAGAGTTCGTAAAACCTGGCGTCCCCACGCCTTCCCCTCGGTGGCATCGACCCTCCCGGACCTTCAATCGCTAGAGAAATCGCACAATTCTAGCGGGGTTCCCCTCGAGCGTCAACAGTTTTCGAGGCACGAAGAGGTTGGATTACTCATACCCGGCACCTTCCAGTTCGTCTTCAGAGAGCCCAAAATGATGACCGATCTCGTGCATCAGGGTCGTGCGGATCTGCTCTCGCACCTGACGCTCGGTCCGACAGACCTCCTCGATTGACCGCTGATAGAGCGTGATCTTATCAGGCAGGACCATCCCGTACGAGGTCCCCCGCTCCGTGAGCGGCGTGCCGGTATAGAGGCCAAAGAGCGTCTCCGGCGGCTCGATCCCGGCCATTGCCAACTCCTCTCTTGTCGGACGGTCCTCCACGACAACCTCGACATTCTCCAGCCGCTCAACCACCAGGGGCGGTAGCACGGTGATCGCCTGGGAGACCAACCGCCTGAATTCCTGCCGACTCAGGACCATTCACGATCCCTCCGATCCCACGACCCCCGGCGACGGCTGAACGGGATCACCATCACGAGTCCCGCGACGAACCCGCCGATGTGGGCGAACCACGCAACACCACCCACCTGAACGCCCAACGTCAGCAGGCCGTACAGCACTTGGAAGACGATCCAGAAGCCCAGCACGACGAGCGCGGGGATTTCGACAAGCCGGACGAACCAGCCAAGGGCAAGGAGGGTCAGGACGCGGGCATGTGGAAAGAGAAGGAGATAGGCGCCCAGGACACCGGAGATCGCCCCGCTGGCCCCGATCATCGGGATCTTCGAATGGGGGTCGGACAGGATCTGGGCGCCGGCAGCCGCCAACCCGGAGAGGAAATAGAAGATCAAGAACTTCAGGTGCCCCAGCGTGTCTTCCACGTTGTCGCCGAAGATCCAGAGGTACAGCATGTTCCCGGCGATATGGAACAGGCCGCCATGAACGAACATCGAGGTGAGGAGAGTGGCATAGAGCGGGACGGGATGCGTGACCAGCAGGTCGCCACTGCTGATCTCTATCGGGATGAGACCGTACAGATACGCAAATCGGGCCGCCGCCCGCGGCGGCAGTGACAACTGATTCACGTAGACAAGGACGTTGACGATAATAAGTCCGACTGTGACGAGAGGAGCGCGTATGGAGGGAATGTTGTCTCTGAGAGGGATCATGGGAGATCAGCGATCAGCTTTCAGCCGTCAGCTATCAGCTTTTGGCAATCAGGGTCAGCGGTCACCCCTCAGCTTCTGAATGAGCGTTGTGAGCATCCGCTTCACGTCGGTCACCTCACTCGCGAGCGATTCGTAATTTAATCTCGTCAGCAGCTCAAGGTCTCGAGCCAGCAAGAGGTGATATTCGAGCTCGCTGGCCGAACCCATAGCGATCTGAAGGAAACGGCCAAACTCAGCGTCTCCGCCTCTGCCACAGCCCTCCGCAATGTTGGCAGGGATGGAAGCGGAGGAGCGGCGGATCTGGCTTGTCAGTCCGTGCAACTCATTCCTCGGAAACGTCGCCGTGGACTTATAAACCGCCAGAGTCAGGAGATGCGTCCTCTCCCATACCTTGAGATCCCTGAAGTCTTTCACTCTTAGGCTATTAGCTCTTAGCTGTCAGCTTTCAGCTTTTGGCTGATAGCTGAAGGCTGACTGCTGATCGCTGCTTTCATCGGCCCCCATTCTGTCTCCCTCCCTTTCCCGTCAACGGCACGAACAGCACGGGCGCGATCGAGCGAGTCCGAAATCTCCCGCCGTGCTTCTCTCCGAGGATCAGGTCCTGCGTTCCTCCTGCCATGCCGACGGGGATCGCCATCCGGCCCCCCTCGCGGAGTTGGTCGATCAGCGGGGGAGGGATTTGCGGAGCGCCTGCGGTAACCAGAACGCCATCGAAAGGAGCGAACTCGGGCCATCCCTCGTAGCCGTCCCCCTGTCGGACATGGACGTTCCGATATCCGAGGGTCTCCAGGCGGGCGCGGGCTGCTTCCGCCAGCGACGGGACGATCTCGATGGTATAGACTTCGGCCGCCAGCTCAGCCAGAATAGCAGCCTGATAGCCGGAGCCGGTCCCGACCTCAAGGATCCGATGGGAGGGCTGGACCTGAAGGAGCTGGGTCATGAGGGCAACGATGTAAGGCTGCGAAATCGTCTGTCCCGCCCCGATGGAGAGAGGACGATCTTCATACGCGTACCGCTCGAGGGTTGGTTCAACGAAGAGGTGGCGAGGAACCTCCGCCATCGCCGCGAGGACTCTCTCGTCGACGATATCACGCGCTCTGAGCTGCAACTCCACCATCCCCCGACGCGCTACGTCGGGGGTGTCATCCTGGCCCGCCATGCATCCCCTCGCAACAATCACAGTCAAGAGCGCTGCAAGAGCGAAATACAGCAGACGCGAGGCAATGACGCGAGACTTCACGGCGTGTCACCACGCGATGCCACGGTCAACAGGTGCAGGCGATCCTGACTGACACGGTTGCGCTGCCGACACAATCATCATGCCCCGGGTACTCAATGAGATTTCTCTATTCCTGGCAGGCCAAAACAGAAAAGCCCCGATCTCCAGTGGAGCGTCAGGGCTTCTCGGTCCACCCGCAATCCGTTTCAAGGAAAATGTACCACCCGTGCCGTGTTGTTCGGTTGCCTCAGCAGGTCAAGAGGCTTAATTCAGGTAATCCTTAAGATGTCTGGCTTTCGCCATGATCCGCAACTTCTGCTTGGCCCGCTCTTCGATCTGTCGGACTCGCTCTCGGGAGAGCTTGAGCCGCTTGCCAACCCCTTCCAGCGTCATCGCATCTTCCTTCCCCAACCCGAAGCGCAGTTCGACAATGAGCCGCTCTCTGGGGGTGAGGTTTCCCAGCATCCGCTCAACCTCTTCACGAAACGATCTCCGGATCAGTTCGTGATCAGCGGGAGGAAGCTGTTTCGATTCGTACAGCTCCATCCCAATCCGCTGTTCAAGTCCGATGTCATCACTGAAGAACGCCGGCTGGCCTGGCCGGTGCAGGACCCCTTCAACGTCGCCCACATCGAGGTCCAATTCCTCTGCCACCTCCGAATCGGTCGGTTCGGCCTGTAACTGCTGCGAGAGATCCGCGCGAACGTCCTTCAGGTGAGATGCCAGGCGGGCCTTCCGGAGGGGAAGCCTCACTGCCCCGCCGCCCGTGGCCAGAGCCTGCATAATCGCTTGGCGGATCCACCAGACGGCATAGGTGATGAACTTGACGTTGTAGGCCGGGGAGTACCGACGCGCCGCCTCCAACAGGCCGACATTCCCTTCGTTAATCAAATCCAGCAACGAAAGACCGCACCCTTTATAGCGGTGAGCCACCTTGACCACGAAGCGGAGGTTAGCCTCCACCAGACGGTTCAGGGCCTTCTCGTCCCCGCGCCGGATCGCTTTGCCCAGCGCGAGCTCCTCCTCCTTCGTGAGCAAAGAGATTTGGGCAATTCGCTTCAGATAGGCGCCCAGGGCGTCGTCGGACACCTTTTCATAGAAATCTGGAAACGATCCCTTCGGCACGGTATCCCACCTATATGCTACGCTCATCTGCATATTGCGCTGTGAACGGCCCTCTCAGTAGAAGTATTTGAGCGTAGCACACCGCTCCACAGATTGTCAAAACCGCGCCGTAGGCCCTCTTGCATCCTCCCTGCGGACCACGACTTGGGACCCGCGATCCAGGCCGAGGAGCCGGGAGGCATTTCCCTGATTCACAAAGATCTCCAGATGATCCGTACTTCCCATGACGGCGCCGGGCGCCCCAGGGAGAACTTGGGCGTAGTAGGCCACCACCGGGATCTGTCGGCCTGTGACCTGAACCAGGAGCGACATGAAAGGACTTCCGGCTGCCAGGAGCTCCAGGTCCGCCCTGGCGATGTTCGTCACCAAGTTGCCGAAGCGATCAACGTGGAGGATTTCCCCCTTGATCGAGAACGTGCCGGACCGAGACGGGCGGGGAAGCGCCAGGCGGACATAGTCATCGATCGGCTCCCCGAACTCGGCGGGCTCGGCACCAAGCGACAGATGACCCGCCACCGGGGCGAAGATGTCGCGTCCTTGGAAGGTGGCACT
>JACQEV010000035.1 GCA_016200385.1 Candidatus Methylomirabilota bacterium | reverse complement strand
GTCCTTCGAGGCGATCCCTTCTTTCAGGGCACCTCCACGGTGTTTACTATTCACAATCTCGGCTATCAGGGTGTTTTCGCCCCTGACGCCCTGCCGAGGCTGCAGCTTCCCTTGCATCTGTTCACGCCAGCGGGCCTCGAGTTCTATGGCAAGGTCAATCTCATAAAAGGTGGCCTGCTCTTCGCCGACCTCTTGACCACCGTAAGCCGTCGATACAGTCAGGAAATTCAGACCGCTGAGTTCGGTCATGGCCTGGACGGCGTGCTCAGACAGAGGAGAAACGATCTTGTCGGGATCTTAAACGGGATCGACCCTGGGGAATGGAACCCGGCGATCGATCCACACATTGCCGCCCATTACACGACTGCAGATTTCTCGGGAAAGGCACGGTGCAAGGCGGATCTCCAGCAACGGCTCCGGCTCCCTGTCCGGGCCGACGTGCCTCTTCTTGGTGTGATCTCCCGTCTGGCCTGGCAGAAGGGACTCGATCTGCTTCGCGACATCCTGGGCACCTTGATGACGCTCGACCTGCAACTTGTGCTGCTGGGCAGCGGTGAGAAGGCGCTTGAAGCGGCGTTCCTTCAGTCGGTCTCGCAACACCCGTCAAAGCTCAGCGTCACGGTCGGGTTCGACACCCCCTTGTCGCATCAGATCGAGGCCGGCGCCGATCTCTTCCTGATGCCGTCGCGGTACGAGCCGTGCGGCCTGAACCAGATGTACAGCTTGGCCTATGGGACGATCTCGATCGTCCGCGCCACGGGCGGTCTGGACGACACGATCGTCCAATTCGATCCGGAGACGGGAACGGGCAACGGATTCAGGTTCGAGGAGGCCAGCGCAGGCGCTTTCCTCCAGGCCATCCGGCAGGCAGTGACGCTTTTTCGAGAGAGAGCCCAGTGGAATAGGCTGGTCGCCAACGCCATGGCCGCCAACTTCACCTGGGATCGCTCTGCTGAAGCGTACGAGCAGGTCTATCGGCGTGCTGTCGCGCAAAGAAGGAAGTGATATTTCGCTTTTGTTATTTCCTGTTCCCGAGTAGAATCAAGTGGGTAGTGTTGGTCCAATCTTCGGATGATAGGTGGATCTCAAGGAAGGGGGAGAACCTGATGCGCACGCGGAAGCGCTTGGCGGTTGGACTGTTGGCGGTAATGCTGCTGGTCGGAGGGACGATCTCCTTTGCTCAAAAGGAGGCGGCAAAGGAGACTGATCCCTACCAGAACTTAGGCCTTTCGGCCGATCAGCGGAGCAAGCTTGATAAAGTGACCAACGAACGAAAAACGGCACTGACCGCGACCCAGCAGAAGATCGTGGGGATCCGGCAGAAACTGATGGGCCTGCTCTTTGACAAGAAGGCCCCGGATCACGAGATCGACAAGCTGACCGATCAATGGGCGACGGCCGATAAAGAGGCGCTGGCCGCACAGATAAAGTTTCACAAAGCGATGCGGCAGATCCTCACCCAGGAACAGCTTACCACCATCGCCAAAGGGGGCAAGTGACCGGTCGGGCGATCGATCCCTCGCCGAACCGACTCCGGATTGAACAGGGGCTGCGTGAACCAGACTACAGTGGTGTGATCTCCTCGGCCTTCAACTGTCCCTTCGTCTCAGAGTATCTCACCGTGACCATCTGACCCAGCGACAGACCCTTGAGCTGCTCTGGAGCGGCCAAGAACGTCACGGGCTTCTTCATCTGCTGATCTATGATGGTCAAGCTTGGCTTCGCCACGTCGATCGCCTGTATCCTGCCCACGTGGGTATCCGGGCCAGCCACCTCGCAGGCGAAGGCCGCGGGGGCCAAACACATCACTGACACGATCACGCCCACTAGCAGGCGTTTTCCTCTCGATGTTACCATGATCTAACTCCTTCCGTGTCAAACTGTCCACCGGTTCGCACGCGTTTAGTGGCCACAACTTTCATTATGAGCGGCCCGCAGGGGGTGTCAAGGAAAATCAAAACGGAATTATCAGCTTGACAAAGCAGCCTCCATGCGCTATATTATGAATAGGTAGAAAGGAGGCTGACCATGCGATATGTTCCCCCGAAGTTTAGCACACTCCAAGAAATGTCCGCAATTGACGTAGGCCGCCTGACCGAAGATGAGGCGCGGACGATCCTGGAAAACATCTTGTGGCCTGATGGTCCGGTGTGCCCGCATTGCAAGAGCCGGAACGCAACAAGGATTGCGACGAAGTCCATGAAGGTTCGGGACGGTTTGCTTCAGTGCAACGAATGCCGAGGACAGTTTACGGTGACGGTCGGGACGGTCATGCACCGTTCGCATATCACGCTGAGACAGTGGGTGCAAGCGTTCCATGCGATGTGCGCCTCAAAGAAAGGGGTCTCGGCGCTTCAGTTGCAACGGAATCTCGGCCTCAAGTCGTACCAGGCCGCGTGGCATCTGGCCCACCGCGTCCGGTTCGCTATGCGAGTCATGCCGCTGAAGGCGGTGCTGAAGGGCACAGTCGAAGTTGATGAAACCTACATCGGCGGGAAATCTCGCCTTGGCAAGCGGGGCCGTGGCTCCGAGCGGAAGACCCCGGT
>JACQEV010000199.1 GCA_016200385.1 Candidatus Methylomirabilota bacterium | reverse complement strand
GGTGCTAGCCAGGGTGGAAGCGATTTTTTGAGCGACGGAGCCAGACTTCCCTATACCGGTCAGCGCCACGCGGCCCCGGCAGTCCCGAAGAATCTTGACCGCCTGGTCGAACCGCTCATCGAGCTTCGGGATCAGGCCGAGAATGGCTTCGGCCTCGATGCGGAGGACTCTTCGCCCTCGATCACGAATCATGGGCTCTCTCTTCTCCTTGGCGACTGCTCGAGCAACCGCTCGACCAGCGCGATGACCTCTTCGAGCCCAATCAACCGCATGCAGTTGCCCTCCCCGCGCCGGCACCCGCCGGGGAAACAGGGTCGGCAGTCGATCCCCTTGTAGAGGATCGCATGGCCTTGACCGGCGGGCCCCCAGACCACCGGGTCCGAGGGACCAAAGAGGCCGACCACCGCCGTGCCCATGGCGGCGGCGATGTGCATCGGGCCATTGTCGTTTCCGACGAAGAGGGTGGCACGTCGCAGGAGGGCGGCCAGCTCGAGGATCCCAAGGCGCCCGACGAGTGATCGGCGGGCACTCCCGAGCTGCTCCAGGATCGCTTTCGCAATCTCCCGCTCCTGATTGCCCCACAGCAGGACGACCTTCATGCCGAGCTTCTCCTGCACATAGCCGATTAGACTCGCGAACCGCTCCGATGGCCAGCTCTTGAACCTCATCGGGATCGGCTGCTGCTGCAACGGCACCACGTGAGTGTAGAGCCGTCCGCGCCAGAGGCCCTCTCGGTTGAAGCCGACCCTGATCGCCGCTCCGGTGACCCTGCTCAGTATCGCCGCCCGGTCCCCGTCGGTGAGATCGATCACGACGTCGAAGTGACGCCGTCGCAACCCCAGCACAAATCGAAGCTGGCGGAGTGAGGAGGCGCTCCGCTCTACCACCAGAACCTCATCAAGATGGGGGTTGTGCGCAATCATCGCCTCGGTGCCAGGGTTAACGAGCATCGAGAGATGCGCCCTGGGGAACGCCGCCCGGAGCGAGGTCACTACGGGTGTGCTGATGAGGACATCCCCGAGGTAGCGCAGTTTGATGACGAGAATCCTCTGGGGCTCATTCACCCCCAAGGCGATCTTCGCTGTCCCTCCGGGCGTCATCAGATCGTCCACGCCAGCTTGTCGCCTTGCCGTCTTCGTCGGCCCGGCCCTGCCGGTGTCAGCGAACATGTGAGGACGGTCCTGGCCCGCACCGCATCATCCCACCCCGAAAACGGAAGGCCCGGAGCCGCTGGTTGCTCAGGCATTCCCAACCTTGCGATAGACCTCGAGTGTTTCGCGGGCTGCCCGTTCCCAGGAGAACCTTTTGGCGCGATCGAATCCGCGGGCACGAAGCGCAGCGGCCAATGACTCGTCCTCCAGGACGGCTTTCACGGCGTCCGCAAGGGCGTCCGGGTCTTGGGGATCAATCTGGAGGGCCGCGTCGCCGACGACCTCGGGAAACGATGAGCTATTGGAGGTGATGACGGGCGCCCCACATGCCATTGCCTCCAAAGGAGGCAGGCCGAAGCCCTCGTAGAGCGAGGGGTACACGAACAGGTCGGCATAGGAATAGAGGCTCCGTAGCTCGTCAGTGGGCAGATATCCGGGCATGATCACCTCCCCGACCAGGCCAGATCGGGCCACGGCATCATAGATCTCCTGACCTCGCCATCCCAAGGCACCAGCCAAGACCAGACAATGAGAGCGCCGGATCCGCGACAGTCGGCCGAATGCAGTGATGAGCGTCGGGAGGTTCTTGCGCGGCTCGAGCGTCCCGACGAATAAGACATATCTCTCCCGCGGCAAGGCGTACCGCCGACAAAGCGCCCCGCGACCGCCCGCAGCCCGCTCGGGGTAATACTCCTCCCCCACCCCGTAGTTGATCACCTTGATCTTCTCTCGCGGAACCCCCATCACCTCAACCACATCCTGGGCCGTGTGCTCCGACCCCACCACCACGAACGTCGCCCGGTGAGCCGCCCGCCTGGTTTTTTCAGATGCGAGGCGGGCAATCCAACCGTGCCTGGCGAGTCCGGGCATGCGCTCGATCGCCAGGTCGTGAATCGAGAGGACGGTCCCACACCGGCCAGCGCCTCGAAGCCTATAGTTCGTGCCATGGTAGACATCCAGCCTGTCGAGCCTGGTCCGGGCAGCGACCAGCGGCTTGGGCGCCCACACGACCCTGACCCGTCCGCCCCATCCTGCCGCCTCAGTCCATTGGCGCCCCAGACCCGTGCGGTAGAGAACGAACTCCTCCTCGGGGGCTAACCGCACGAGGTGCGAGACCAGCTCGATCGTGTACCGGCCAACGCCCGCTCGTCCAACCACTATCGGATCGGCATCTATACCGATACGCATGGCCCGTTCGCGTCCAGGCAGGGTGTGGATGAGACCACAGGGCTTCCCACGGTCAGCGAAACCCCCGCTTGGCTCACGGCCGGTCCCGCCCTGGCAGCCTCCGCGCGGAGGCATCAAACAACGGCGGGCCAGCGACATTCTTTTCCGTTCCTCCATGCCAAGGCGTCTCCGAGGCAAGCGCTCCCGCAAATGCGAACAACGTCCACCCTAATGCACCAAGCCGATCGGACAACAGGTAATCGGTCAACGAGATGACGCCAAACACGACGTAGAGAGCCAGTAAGAGGAGCGCCATCTCTCTGCTGGATTCATCGCCGGATCGGCTCACACGACATCGCTTGATTAAGACCAAGGCCACCGTGCCTCCGAGCACGCAGAGCGCGGCCACGCCCAACAGACCCATCTCGTAGGCCGTCTCCAAAAACAGATTGTGGGCATGGGGTGCGGATGTGGCGCGTGCATCGGCTGTCTGATTCGCAAACGCTTGAGCCCTGCGGGCGAACAACCTCCAGCCATAACCGTAGCCCAGGAGGGGCCGTTCCCGGATCATTGCAAGGGTCCCCCCCCAGAGGTCCACCCTTCCCGACAGGTCCCCAGCCACATACGTCGATGGCTGGACAATGCTGATGTGGCGGGTCACGATGCGCTGGCCGCTCACGGCCAGCAAGGTCATGAAAGCGACGATGCAGACCAGGAGAACCTTCATACGCCGAAGCGCGACTGTCAGGATGAGCGTCGAAACGATGACCGCCACCAGGGCCGCCCGGGTGTCGCTCAGCAGGAGCAGCGCGAATTGGACGAACGCCAGGAGCGCCCACGCCACGCGTCGAACCCGATCGCGCGTCGTCAATAACTCCCACGCCACGATGGACACGCTGACCGCCAGCAGGTAGCCAAGTTCGTTTTTCCAGGTGTAGACCGAGGTGACCATGCCTCCATTACGGCCCCATCCAAGGAAGTACCCGAGCAACCCATACAGGGTGATCAAGGTGGAGGCCCAGACGAGCGCCAAATGATATCGGGCAAGGTACCTTGTATCTCCTGCCTCCTGACTGAGGATGAGGAACAAGATCAAGCCGTTCAGCGGCACGCGCTGGAAATCGAGAAGGCTTGCCCTGACGTCGGCGGACACGAGCAGAGACATTCCGGCCACCGTGAGGTAGAGCAAGAGCGCCCATCCCACACTGGCCTGGTCACGGCTCAGGCGAGCGCCCGATCGACGCCAGATCAGCCATGCAATGAACAAGAGGTAGAGGACGATATTCCTGCCATCCGGGCCGAACACAGGAAACGGAAGTAAAAAGATAAAGGCAATGAGACCCCAATGAATCCATTCCTCGGGATGGCGAGTTAAGATGCTCTGCCGTTGCCGTCCCAGAGCCTTCCACCCCTCTAATCCTGCCAGCGGCGTCACGCTTACCTTTTCTGTCGCCATGATGAGAACTCCGAATGTGGGGGCCCGCGAAACTTCACGGTCGCCTAGTGCTCCTCCAACTATTTCTGCCTAATTTGATAGGACACTGTGCCGGGCCAAGAAGCGAGCATAGCAAGGCGCGGACCCCAGGGCCGACCGAGGCGTACATTGGCTGGTACGTCGCAGGGAGCGCCCTGGGGGCTAGCAACGCCGCTAGGCGAAGTTAATTGGAACGGCACTAGTGTGTGTCGCAGCGATCGATCGACTCCTCGTACAGCGATTCAAGGGCTCCCATCTGCGCCTTGAGCGTGAAGTCTCGCCTCACTCTGGCATTGCCGGCCATCCCCATCTTCAGGCGTGCCGAGCGATCCTCGAGCAGACGAAGCATCGCATCGGCCAGGCGGGAAGGGTTGTGTGGCGGGACCAGGAGTCCGGTCACGCCGTCGACGACAACCTCCGGAATCCCGCCGACGATCGTGGCGATCACCGGCCGACCCATCGCCATCGCCTCCAGCAAAACCATGCCGAATGCCTCGGAGCGTGAGGGCAGGACAAGGAGATCCATCGCCTCGTAAAACGGAACGACCGCGTGTTGGTATCCTGCGAAGATCACGCACCGATCAAGGCCCGACTGCTCGACGAGCCCTTTCAGGACGCCGTAGTAGGCCGGGTCATACCCGCCGACGCAAAGACACCGCAGGCCTTCGACCTTTGGGGCAAGCAGGGCAAGAGCGGCGATCAGCTCCTCGTACCCCTTGATGGGGGAAAGGTTGGCCACCACCCCTACCAACGGCGCCCCTGGCCGGATACCATACTCCTGCCGCACATCTCTCGCGCCAGCCTCGTGGCTCGTCCTTTGAAATGTTTCTACATCGATCCCGCCGTAGACCGTCCGAACTCGATCCTGACTCACAAGGCGTTGCCGGACGACCTCACCTTCCATGATCTTCGAACACAGCACAAGCCGGCTGGCCCACCGGAAGTGGTACTTCCTTGATTTCTCCTTCAACACGTTGATGTCCCGGACGGTGAAGATGGACGGGATGCGCAGAAGCCTCGCCGCGAGCGCGACATACGGAACATCGTTGTAGCCACCGTTGATGTGAACCAGGCCGGGCTTGATTCCAACCAGTATCCGAAGCAACTTGAGGAGAGCCGCAGGTATCATGGGATACGACCGCCCCTTCCGCCAGGGTGGCAACGAGCAGCCGAGAACCTCAATCCCTAACGCTTCGAAGGCTGTCCCCACGCTCCGGTCGCCGGTCAGCAGCACCCCGGGAAGGAACCGGTCCCGATCGAGATGAGCAAGGATCGTCAGGAGATCCTTGAATGCCCCGCCATGGTACGCGGCACCATGCTCCTCGATCGTAAAGAGGATCTTTGCGCGATATGGCGCCATGCGCCTACGCCTTTTGGGCCTTGACGATCAGGATCTCGCCAAAGAGCAGCTTCCTGGAGTTCAGCAGGTCCCGGACAGATTTCTCTTCCGGGGTGTCGCCCCTGAGCTGTTCCTTTACGATGAACCGCTCCAGCAAACGGTAGAAGAGCGGATGTTTCCGCTCGAGCTTGTTCACTTCCAGGTCAGTGATCCGGAACCGGTGTTCTTCCAAAATGTAGCGGAGCTCCAGGTAGCTAATCGGGTTCAGGTGCTTGATGGTCCACCCTCCGCCAACTGCCTGCTCCCGCCGGACCATCAGATCGAAGTGGATCGGGTACCCCAGCCTCAGATGGTGCATTCGGGACTTCAGCGAGAGGATGTTGGGAGTGGTGAGGATCAGCATTCCTCCCGGTCTGAGCACCCGCCGCACCTCCCTGACCAGATGATGAGGATTCTCGATATGCTCGATCCCCTCTACACAGACCACGATATCGAACGACTCCTCCGGGAACGGCAGCTCTTTGTTTAGGTCCAGAGAGTGACACGGCAGATCCGTGAGCTTGAAGAGAGAGGGTTCGATGTCCCCGCACACGACCTCGTGTCCCAGCGCCAACAGCTCAAGCGCCAGGGCCCCCTCCCCGCTCGGGACGTCAAGGACCTTTCCTGGTGGCTCGCACCGCAGCAACCTGATCACCATCTCGTGGACACGTGGAACCGCCATCGGGTGTGGCAGATCATCGCTGCGAGCGCCGACTGGCCCACCCTGTACGGTGCGATTCGTTGTGGATGTGTCCAATCCGAACCTTTCGGATCTACCCCGACGGCCGGTTGAGGAGTCTATCGTACAGATCGGTCAGGGCCCGCATCTGTGATTCGAGGCTGAAGAAGGCTTCCACTCGCTCCCGCCCACGCTTCCCCATGGACGTGCGACGCCGCGGGTCTTTCAGGAGTTCAGTGAGCGCCTTGGACAGCGCTTCAGGGTCCCTGGGAGGCACTAACAGACCGCTCAGCCCATCCTCCACAATCTCGGGCGGGCCGTCCACCGTCGTCGCCACTACCGGCTTGCCGCTCGCCATCGCCTCAAGTAGCACGATCCCGAATCCCTCATCAACCGAGGCCAACACGAACAGGTCCATTGCATCGAGGTAAGGAACCACGTCGTCCTGGAACCCCACAAAGAGCACCCGGTTGCCGAGGCCAAGGGATGCGGCCAGTCGTTCTAATTCTTTCCGCAGCCCGTGATCGTCAGCGCCGACGATGAGGCAGGTCAGATCATTGATCTCTTGCCCGGCCTTCGCCAGTGCCCTGATGAGGACGTCGTACCCCTTCTTCGGGGCGATGTTTGCCACGCTGCCAACCAGAAGGGTGTGCGGCGAGATGCCGTACGCTTGCCTGATCTTCCACCCTTGCCCAGCCGCCGCCCTGGCCCTCCCAAGATCGACGCCACTATAGACCGTCACGACCTTCTCAGGCGGGAGGCCCCCCTGGATGGCTTTCTCCCGCACCCCCTCCGAGACCGCGATCAGGAGGTCGGCCCATTGCAGGCGTAACTTTCTGAATTTTCCCGGCACCATCTCGCTCCGGATGTGGACGATGCAAGGGATCCCGGCGAGGCGACAGGCCAAAGAGGCAATGGCGGCGTCGTCAGCGTCGTTGACGTGGACCAAAGAGATATCCTTGGCCCGGAGCAGTTGCCGCATCCTCAAGATCGCGGACGGGATGAAAGGAATCGACTTCCCTTTCCTGATGGCAGGGAGCGAGAGACACGCGGTCTCCACACCGGGACGATGGAACCTGGGCAAGGGTTCATTCCCGCAAGAGAGGAGGACCGTGGGGACATAGCGGG
>JACQEV010000198.1 GCA_016200385.1 Candidatus Methylomirabilota bacterium | reverse complement strand
CCGCTGTTCAATGCTCCGGATGAACCACAGCGCGGAGCGCATCTTCTCTTCGACATAATCCCTGGCCTCCCGCGGGACGAGGCCTCGCTTCAAAAGGATCTCGCGATAATATGGACTGACGCGGAGCCGGGGGAGGCCATCTTCATTCGCCGTGACCACGAAGCGGCCGTCGATTTTGAGAATATACACATCCGGCGTGATATACCGGGGCTCTTCGCCGCCGAAGGTCTTCCCTGGCTTTGGCTCCAAGGAGGCGATCACGTTGACCGCCTCCTGGACCTCTTTGAGCGAGATTCCCAGCGCGTCGGCGACCCTTCCTAATTGGCGGTGCTCCAATTCATGGAGGTGACTGCTGACGATGGCCTCCGCCATGTCATGCCTTTCCGCTCGCGCTCTGAGCTGAATCAGGAGGCATTCCCGAAGATCGCGAGCCCCGACTCCAGCGGGGTCGAAGCCCTGGACAAACCGGAGGGCTGCTTCTGCCGCCTGGGGGGTGGCGCCAGCCAGTGGCGCCAACTCGTCCAGGCTGCTGCGAAGATAGCCGTTGTCGTCCAGATCACCGATGATGATGGAGCCCAAGCTCAGGAGTTGCGGATCCTTCGCGGTCAGGTGAAGCTGGAAGAGGAGGTGGTCT
Organism: Candidatus Methylomirabilota bacterium; assembly: GCA_016200385.1. Classification (GTDB taxonomy): domain Bacteria; phylum Methylomirabilota; class Methylomirabilia; order Methylomirabilales; family Methylomirabilaceae; genus Methylomirabilis. Next base: position 4,504 of record JACQEV010000198.1, on the reverse strand, counting down.
TGCAGGGAGCTGGGTCTCGTGAGCAGGCTTTCACCATCGAACCGATCACTCTGCTCGCGTTGGATGGAAGGTCGATAGTCTGAGGCGTCCTGAAGATAACTCTCCCAATCGATGTCCGAGGACGTGCCCTCCCCGTTGCTCTCTGCTACCGGCTCCTCGGCAACGGCTTTGGCCTCTGGCAGCTCGTCCAGCTCCTCGGTCTCTTCCATCACCTCTTCCATGACGGGATTCTCCTCCACCTCCTGGCGGAGGGCCTGAAGCATCTCCAGCCGCGAGAGCTGCAAGAGACTGATTGCCTCCTGCAGCATCGGGGTCATGACCATCTTCTGCGTCTGCCGCAGACTGAGCTTCGCCTCAAAGGCCATGGCGTTCTGTCCTCACAAGCTAAATCGCTCCCCCAGGTAGATCTCCCTGGCCCGCTCATCGGCTGCTAACTCGTGGGCAGTCCCGGAGACCAACACCTGGCCTTCATAGATCAAATAGGCGCGATCCACGATCTGCAGCGTCTCCCGCACATTGTGATCGGTCACCAAGACCCCAATTCCCTTCTCCTTCAAACGAGCAATAATCGTCTGGATATCGGCCACGGCGATGGGGTCAATCCCTGCGAACGGCTCGTCCATCAACATGAAATTGGGGGAGGTCACGAGGGATCGGGTGATCTCCGCCCGGCGGCGCTCGCCGCCTGATAGCGTATACGCCTTGCTCTTGGCAAGGTGCGTCAGATCAAGCTCCCGCAGGAGGCTCTCAAGTCGCTGCCGTCGCTCCTCTTGAGTCAGATCCAGGATCTCGAGGATCGCCATCAGGTTCTGTTCCACTGTGAGCTTGCGGAAGATCGACGGTTCCTGGGGGAGGAATCCCAACCCCCTTCGGGCCCGCTTGTACACTGGCAGGTCAGTGACATCCTCCTCATTCAAGATGACCCGACCACGATCCGGCTTCAATAATCCCAGGACCACGTAGAAGGTCGTGGTCTTCCCGGCGCCATTGGGACCCAACAAACCGACCACCTCTCCGGCGTTGAGATTGATACTGACGCCGGCCACCACGGTTCGGCCCCTGAACGATTTGAACAGGTTGTCGGTCCGAAGGGTCCGCTCCATCCCTCCTCAGGACCCATCCTTTGGCGCTGCGGGTTTCTCACCCTCACCGGTCGCCCCCGACTTCGACTTTTCCGCTCCCTCAGGCTTAGGGTAGAGGATAGCCGTCACCCGCTTCGAGGGACCGCCCTCAACGATCGCCCTGTCCTCCTTCAGGAAAATGGTGATCTTCGTCCCGGTGATAAGATCATTGTCCTGCCACACCCTGGGATCGCCCGTGAGGACAGCTTTTTCCTCCCGCGGAAACAACTCGAGCTGGTCGGAGGTGATCCGTCTGTCTCCTGCGGTAATCCTCACGTTTCCAGTGGCGAGCCCCTTCTCGATCTGCTCCATCTTCTCATCGAAAAAGAACTCCATCTTGTCGGAGAGAATGACCATCCCCCGGTCCTTGTCATCGGCCATGACGTTTCCTGTGTAGACCGCTGAGTGAAGCTTCCGGTTCACCTCCAAGAGATCAGAGGTGATCGTGATCGGTTTCTTCCCTTTCTGCTTCTCCTGTGCAAGCCCTGACCCGAGCAGCAGGCCGAGGCTAAGCGGCACAATGGCCGCGGCGATCCAGCGGCGATGGCTCATCGGGTTCCTCCTTTCCGCAGGACGGGAAGGTCTTTGGTGGCCACCCCGCCACTACCAGAAATGACCTGTGACTGCACGCGACTGAGGAGTCTCGCCAGCTCGAGATTCGTTTCCGCCTCCATTCCTACTCCCCGACTGACAAGCCCGCCCTTCACCAGGGTGACGAGCGATGGAGTGGATAGCCGGCGATCTTCGGCTGACCAGTCCAGCAACTGGGTCTGTAGGCTGCTTCCCTGGTCTGATGTGGCGATGACATTCCCCTCCAGACGCACGTCTTTGGTTCGCATGTTGAGCGTGGCTTTGTCTGACCGAGACGTCAGCTTGCCCTGCTCGGAATACAGCGTCACGATTACCTGCTGGGAGATCTTCATCACCTTGGCCAGCCCCTCCTTCTCGAAGACCTCGGCCAAGTCACCCCATATCTCCCACAGCTTGGCCCCACTCTTCGTCTCCACCAGGTGAAAGCCAGTGATCTTCGCGTCTGGCACGGGAATACGCCCTCCCTCGCGGGATGACGCAGGCTCGCCGGCGGACAGCCCCAGCGGGAGGGCCAAGACTGCCGACACAAGAACAATCCACACCACCTGTCGGTGCACCATCAAGCGCATTGTAGCCTTCCTATAACATAAAGCGAAAGCGATGTAAAGAGATGCGGCTGTTCACAAGGGGGTCCCCTCGTCAATCTGGGCCCTTTGGAGCCTTCCGCTGAAGTCGATGTACAGTGTCTTCCACTCAGTGAAGTTATCGATCGCCGCGCTTCCTCCCTCGCGACGGCCGTTCCCGCTGTGGCGAAGCCCGCCGAAGGGCAGATGGACCTCCGCACCGATGGTGGAGGTGTTCACGTACGTGATTCCGGCCTCGATCTCTCGCATCGCTTTGAACGCTTTGCCGACGTCTCTTGTGTAGATGGCTGACGAGAGACCGTACCGAGTGGAATTCACGACATCGATAGCCTCGTCGAGATCGGCCACGGGAATGATTGTCACGGTGGGACCGAAGATCTCCTCCTGGGCGATTCGCATCTTGCTGGATACGTCGGCGAAGACCGTCGGGAGGTAGAAGAAGCCCTTCGCGCAATCGCCCCTCCTGTGGACGTCCCCGCCGGCCAGCAGCTTGGCCCCTTCCTTCAGGCCCAGTTTGGTATAGCGGTGGATCTTCTTGAGGTGCCTTTCGTTGATGACCGGCCCCATCTCGGTCTCCGGAAGCAGACCGTTTCCGAGCCGCAACGCCTCCGCACGTTTCACCAGCCGCTCGCTAAAGTCTTTGAGCACCTTCTTCTGAACCACCAGTCTGGAGGCGGCGGTGCACCGCTGGCCCGAGGTCCCAAACGCTCCCCATATGGCGCCATCAACCGCGAGATCAAGGTCGGCATCATCCATCACGACGATCGCGTTCTTGCCGCCCATCTCCAGCGAGACCCGCTTGTGCTCGGCGGCGGCGGCGATCCCGATCTCGCGCCCAACCTCAGAGGACCCGGTGAACGACACCACGGCGACGTCAGGATGCCTGACGAGTGGAGCGCCCGCCTCCTCCCCCAAGCCGTGGACCAGATTCAGCACGCCCGGCGGGAGACCCGCTTCTTCGAGTATCTCCACCAACTTCGCCGCCAAGAGCGGCGTGTCCTCCGCCGGCTTGAAGACGACGGTGTTTCCAGCCACCAACGCCGGGATGATTTTCCAGGTCGGAATCGCGAGGGGAAAATTCCATGGGGTAATGGCTGCGACCACGCCGGCAGGGACGCGCACACTCATGGTGAATCTGTCCGGTAGCTCTGACGGCGTCGTCTCGCCTAGCAGCCGGCGGCCCTCTCCGGCGATGAAGTACGCCATGTCAATCCCTTCCTGGACATCGCCGCGCGACTCTTTAAGGATTTTTCCCATCTCCTTGGTCATCAGGACCGCCAGCTCCTCTTTTCGTTGCACGAGAAGCTCGGCCGCCCTGAACAGGATCTCTGCCCGCCTCGGTGCCGGCACCTTCCGCCACCGAGGATAGTGCCGACGGGCTGCCTCAACCGCCCGGTCCACATCCCGGTGGTCCGAGCGGGGAAAGAGACCCAGGACCTCCGACTTGTCGGCCGGATTGATGCTGGGGAAGGCCTGGCCAGTCGCCGCATCCATCCACTTGCCGTCGATGTAGTTCTTCAGATGTTCAGCCATCATCCTATCCCCTTATGCCGCTCATCTCTGAGGCAAACGGACGAAAGGGCTCCTGTCTAAATGCTCAATGCAACCTGGCTGCGGGCACGACGTTTTTGCTGAAAGGAGACAATCGACGTGAGGCCGAAATAGGCAAAGGGACATAAGAAGAGCCCTCACCACCTATCTATATTGATCTCGACCGCCACATGACAACCGAGGAGGTAACCCGAGGAACAATCAGGCGAGGCTGGGGAGCCTATAACATGGTGTCAACTGACAATAGCATAGCTCCCCATGAACGACAAGGCGAAAGGAGGGGTCAGGAAACCAGCTTACCGGGACGCGCTATGGTCCACTCATTACGTCCTCCTCCAACTCTTTTCCAAATCGATCTGCGCACGCGAGTTCTCCGTTATCAAATCGACTCGACAGTATTATGATGAAACTCTAATATGCCGGCTGGGGGAGAAGACTTCCCCCAGCACTAGGTGGTGTTGACTGCTGGTACGGCGTTCAGATTTCTCCCGGCGCTCGGCCACCAGGCTTTCTTACGCCCGCGCTCTCTACACCACCTCCTCGGAGCTGGGCCGACCACCGGGTCTGCAACTGGCCTTATTTCTTCTTCGCCGCCTTCTTCGCCGCCTTCTTCTTCGCCGCCATTCGCTTTCTCACCTCCCTTCTCTGTCAAGATCT
>JACQEV010000021.1 GCA_016200385.1 Candidatus Methylomirabilota bacterium | reverse complement strand
GATACATTCGTCGAACCGGATCTGGACGGGCGGGACATATCCGTGGACGCTGCGGTCGTACCCCTTCGCGGCCACTTGCTCAAGGGTCAGGTGTGAGATGCAGTCCACCGGGCAAACAGACTGACACGGGGTGACCCACTCCCCATTCCTGACATCGTGCCCGCTGCACCCGGAGCAATTGGCTTCATCGACCAGGGCAATCCATCCCAACTTCGCCTTCTTCTGACCGATCTTGTCCTGGTACTGATCGGTATCAACGAGGCCATCCCCGTCCTTATCGTCAGGGCTGCGACTGAGGTCCAGGACCTTCTGCTGAAGCTTCTCAACGAGTTCCGCGCGCTCCCGCTCAAGAGCTTTGTAGGCCGAGAGGTTTTCCTTCCAGGCTGCGTAACGGTCAAGGCGCAGAAGCCAGCCATAACCGTGCTGCTTCCAAAATTCCTTCCGCCGGAGGCGGTTCGCCTGTAGTTGCTCCTCGAGCGCGGCCTTCTCCTTCTGACGGTTCTCGAGCGTCTTCAGGAAGCTATCGGCGCGGCGTCTATCCCGTTTGTGCGGGGGGATGTATCCCGGGAGCGCATGTTCGCTCTTCGTCAGTGTACTAAGCACCATATTTCAGGCCCCTTTCAATCGCCGGAAGGGCGTGGTCTGTTGGCCGAGACTCAGCGGTCGACGCCTCCGATCAGGGACAGCGCCGAACGCCTCCAGGGTACATGCTCATCCCGCCCAAGTCAAGCCTCCCGTCTGGCTCATCGTCCAATCTCCCCTCCGCCTTGGGCCCCCTTCTAGGACGGTTGAAGCCTGAGGTTCTGGACGGCCTGATAGACCGCGATGGCATCGGCGAGCGGAGGCCAGGCGAGGACTCCGAGCGAGTCGTCCACATAGGCCGGGGTTCGCATCCCATTCAGGACGCAACTGACGCCCGGAGTGCTGGCCAGGACCCAGAGCGCCTTCCGGGACAAGCTTTCGCCTCGTCGCTCGGCCGGCAGCGAGGGATCGATCGCCGCCGACACGGCGTCGCTCTGGCGCCGGCTCTTGCTGGCCCCCCGACGGCGGAATTCAGCCATCAGCTTCTGCAGTTCGCCAAGGTAGCGGGGGCGCCACGACTGCCACAGCGCCAGGGGTTCGCCTTCAAGGTTTTCATCCAGGGCTCTCAGCAGGTAGTTCAGTTGGGGCGCGATCATCTGACCTTCGATCTGTTTCCAGTGGTCAAGACCCTGAAGCTGGCCGGGGAGGCCCCGAAGCTCGTCGGACCACTGGAAGAAATCAGCAGGGGAGATGCTCTCTGACGAGGCCTGGATATGCGGGGCGAGCTGGCGCCGCCACTCCGACTCCAGATCGGCAACGGTCCTGAGCTGGGCATCGAGGTCGATCGCTTCCCCACCGCCGCCGGAGTCGGCCAGGCGGAGCATCCCGCGCCCGACGAATGCGTTCAGCGGCCGGTTGACCAGGACGGCGACTCCAGCCTCTACGGCCGCTTCGAGTGCGGTCTGCAGGTTCTCCGGTCCGGTGTTCCGCTCCAGGGCGGCGCCCGCCTCGAAGAGGTTCATCGGCAATTGAAGGACCCGGAAGTGGTGGGCCGGCCCACCGGCCTCCCGTGCAGCGGCCAGCATTCGGGTGAGCGAGGTAGCCTCAGGATCTGAAGCAGGTGACACGGCGGTATTCGAGGAGACGCCATACCATCGGATCGTGCCCGCCGCCACCTGGGCCTCGAAAAAGGCGAACGCCTCGCGCAGCCGCCGGTAGAACTGGTCGCGAACCGCCTCCAGCGAATCGCGCCGCCGCTTCTTGGCATCGGAGAGGAAATACTCGGGGTTGTGCAGCAGGCAGACATCTAGGGTCTCAAGCTGCAGCCGCGCGAGGGACCGCTGGAGCTGCTCGCGCAAAAACTCCGGATGGATGCAATGCCAGCAGCCGTCCATGTACTTGACCATCTGGGGGAATGGCTTCCCGGCGGTCTCCCGTTCCTGCGCCAACTCCAGGTTTTCCCCCTGCACGTAGCCGATCTTGGAGACAACGATGACCTCCTCGCGACGGAGCTTCCCGGCCCGCGTGAGCTTCCCGAGGACAGCCCCGACACATCGCTCGCTGCCGCCATCCATGTAGTTGGTGGAGGTGTCGATAAGGTTGCAGCCTTCAAGCAGCGTCTTTTCGAGGGCTTCGCTGTGTTCCGGGGTCTCGTCGTCAACCCGGTAGCCGCCGAAGCCGACCCTGCTGGTGATGAGGCCGGTCGAGCCAAGCGGCACGTAGCCCAATGGGGTAAAGCGGGAGGCGTACGCGCCAGTGCCGGCCTGGGTTGCGCTCCCCGGTAGGAAGGCCCCAACCACTGAACGTGTCTTTCCCTCGGGGGTGGGCGTGGGAGCGCTGAGGGCGGCGCCCACCTGCGCCGGATCAGTGATCGGCGCCTGGCAGGCGAAATTCCGGCAGACATATAGGGCTGCGTGTCCACCGACCAAGCTCTTCCCCTTCAGAAGGGGGAAAGGTGGCGGGTCGCCCTCGGCCGGATCGTGATGGGCGATGATCCGGTTCGGGAGGTAGTGGCGGGCGATTTCCTGGTGCATCGCCTCGAACCCGGCCTCTCCCGCGGTCCCGATCAGAGCCAGCTCCATCGGCCCCTCCAAGAGGAGATCTACGATGGCGAGACTCTTGGCAAAGGCGTGCGGATAGAGAGCGATCTGCTTGCCGTACGCGGTGATGGCCCGCTGCGCCGCGCTCCGCAGGTCGTCTCGATTCAGGTGGAACGAGAGGCGGGCCAACACGGATGCCGCCACCGCGTTTCCGCTGGGGGTGGCACCGTCGGTTCCCTCCCGGCGGCGCAGGATCAGCGATTCGTGATCACGCGCCGTGGTGTAAAAGGCGCCGCTTTCCCCATCGACGAAGTCGGCCAGGAGGATCTCGGCCAGGCGGACCGCCTCAAGGAGATAGCGTGGGGCGCCGCCCGCCTCGTAGAGGTCGATGAGCGCCTCGGAAAGATAGGCATAGTCCTCGAGGTAGGCGTTGAGGTGGGCCTTGCCGGCCCGGTAGGTCCTGAGCAGCCGGCCGTCAGGGCGGACCAACGTGCCCAACAAAAAGTCGGCCGCGCGGGTGGCGGCCTCAAGATAGCGTCGGTCGCCGAGAATGCGATACCCCTCGGCCATCTAGCCGATCATCATCCCGTTCCACGCCGTCAGGATCTTGTCATCCAGGCCGGGTGGGACCCGCCGCCGACGAGCCTCATAGACCTTCGGTCGCGCTCGATCGAGCGACGTCTGAAGCTCCTGCGCCGGGATCGCCAGTTTCGCCGCCACCTGATCAACCGTGCGCCGGACGTTCGCGATGCTATTCCCTTCCCAGTTGCCGCTCTCCGTGATGTCGTAGTAGGCGCAGAATCGCCTCGCCTCCTCCTCACCCAGGATCGCCTCGATCTCGGCGGGGGTCCAGACAAAGAACTTCCCCTCCTCTCCTTCCGAGTCGGCGTCGGTGGCGGAATAGAAGCCCCCCTCCGGGGCGGTCATCTCGCGCAGGATGTAGTCGAGGACCTCGGTCGCGATCTGCCGGTAGAACGGGTCGCCGGTCACCTGGAAGGCTTCCAGGTAGGTCCTGGTCAAGAGCGAGTTGTCGTAGAGCATCTTCTCGAAGTGCGGGACGAGCCAGTGCTCGTCGGTCGAGTACCGGGCGAAGCCGCCGCCGATCTGATCGTAGATCCCGCCGCGCGCCATGGCGTCGAGCGTCGTCCGCACCATATGCAGGGCCTGGGCATCGCCGGTACGACGATGCTGGCGCAGCAGAAGCGACAGACCCGTCGCAGCGGGGAACTTGGGGGCGGGCCCGAAGCCGCCGTGCGTCGGATCGAAGCTCTCCGCGAAGTGGGCGGCGGCCGCCGCCAGCTCGGCCTCGCCTACCGCCATAGATGGGAGCGGCCCTGACTGCTGGCGCAGCCTGTCGGTAAGCTGGGTGGCCTGGGTCCGGAGCCCATCCGGATTGCTCCGCCAGAGCTCCGCAATCTGCCGGAGTAGGGTCGCAAAGCCGGGCCGGCCATATCTATCGGTTGGCGGGAAGTAGGTCCCCGCGAAAAACGGCTGCTGATCGGGGGCCAGGAAGACCGTCATCGGCCATCCTCCCTGTCCCCGGTTGAGCGCCACGGTGGCCGACATGTAGATCTCGTCGAGGTCTGGCCGCTCCTCCCGATCGACCTTGATGCAGACGAACGACTCG
>JACQEV010000204.1 GCA_016200385.1 Candidatus Methylomirabilota bacterium | reverse complement strand
CCAGCGCTTGGGCTACCTCACACCAGCGCAGGCGCGGCAGCAACTTCTTGCGCTCGGAGCGGCTGCATGAATACACTCAGTTCAGTGTCCAATCAATCCGGTGCGAAACAACGCGGTCAAACACATCAAATTCTTCTCTTAGTCTGTCGCCTGCCGTCGTTACGCTGAACTCAAAACGATCGCCGCTCTCCAAGAGCCAGTCAAACGGCTTTATCGTCACGGCATAGCTCTGCAACCCGGAATGCAGAGTATTTACGACGGAGTACCGCACTTCATGAAACATTTGGCGAACGAGATGCCAACCCGGCCGGGGTCTGAACTCGAGTGAGCCGTCCCAAATGTGTACGCCCCTGCGTGGCACAAAACCGAGTGAGGGATCGAAGCCGTCACCGATGCGTTTGGAAGCGACCGTCCAATTCCACCGGTCGTTCGGATAATCCACCACAAAACCAAAAGCGCTTTTATTGCCTTGGAGATCCTTGCGTCCGTTCACGAGCCCCCAAACGCTAAGGATAAGGTTCTTGTCCCCACGGAATCGCGAATTCCGGTAGGTGAAATCCACGCCGGTGAGCCAGCTTCCGGGACGCCCCAGTTGGTCGCCCGCGGTGGCAATCAAGCCCACCGAAGATTCGGAGAGGATATGTTGTTTGAGCCGTACGACACCCATGGTCGCGCCGGGCACCCCGAGATGATCCACCTTGCGGGTGCGCACCACCAGCGCTCCCACGCTGGTATTGCCCAGTTGTCCGTTCACTTTGCCGCCGACATCTATGGGTATCTCGACCCCTGGCCTGCCCTCTTGTTCGAAAAAAAGGCCAATGCGGCGACTAAAGAACGGAATCATGGCTTCTTCTAATCCGCTGCTGAATTCGAAAATATTTGCGCCCTCGAGAAAGAAGGTTCTTTTTTCTGGGAAGAAAATCTCGAATCGAGTCAAGTTGGTTTGACGGGCATCTACCTCGGTCTCGGCGAAGTCCGTGTTGACCGTCAATGACGTCAAGATGTTTGGGCCCAGTCTTTGGGTGACGTCCAGGCTGGGATCGCCGGTAAAATGCGTTCTCTGTCCAGCTGTTTTCTCGCTGCGGCCCACCAACGCGGGACGGATACTCAAGCCAAGGCCCAAGTCGAAATTCGGCAGGTCCGTCAAGATTCCGGCTTGGCTCGTTTGGTGAATCTTGTAGTCGCGTTGGATGCCGGACCAGCGGCTGGTTTCTTGCAAGCGCTGGACCCGCCGTTGCACGTTGAATCCCCAACTGGAAAGGCCCGGCTTGAATCGCAGGCTTTGGATTGGAATCCGAATTTCCGCGCTCCAGCTACTGTTATCTCGTGAAGTGCGGGCTTCCCACACCGCATCCCAGTCGCTGTTGACCTCCCCGCCTTGTGGACTCACGAGAGCATCGAAACGGGCGCCGCTCGGATTAACGGCAAACACGTAGCCGGTTCGACCGTCCTGAAAGGTGTCCAGCACGATCGTGATATTATCTTCGTCGTCCAATTCGGCGTCCCGTGCTTTGGAAAAGGATACGATTTTCGTGGGTTCGGGATCGTGGCAAATAGCGCCGATGATGATTTCCTTCGAGTTCGCCAGGACTTTGACAATAGTCTGGCCCGCGGGAACGCCACCTTCGTCCGGTTCAATCGTGGTCAGATTGGGGATCGCATCAGCAACAGCCCATGCCGGCTCGGACAACACTCCGTCTAACTTCACACCCTCTTTAGGTAGGGCACCGGCGCGCAGCGTGGGCTTTTGTTCATCTTTTTCTGCTGCTTGGACGCCAACCAGAAAAAGAACAGCAAGCGGGATAAAGGCTGACATGGATTTTCGAGACATCAAATGCGCACCTTCTGAATATGTCTCCTGGGCTCAGCGAGGTGGATGACGAGCCGAGCAACCCACACCGGCTGGCCCGCAAGCTCGGGAGGATTTGTTTTGTTCTTCGATTTCGCCTTATTAGAGAGCATATCTCTTCCACTTCTGAAAGCACTGCCGAATTCGAATCCAGAACTCGAATATCAGTTAGAAATCAGCCTGCATTTGAAGCTGCACCACATCGGTTTTGACGACCTGCCCTGGCCCCCGCCTGAATGTATAGTCGAACTGTACCTTGAGGTTATGCCCGCGGATGTATACGTTTGAACCTACGGAGGTCCACCGTAATGTCTTGTCAGGGACACGCACACCAGGATTGAGTTGTTGGTGCCGGGCGGTGAACTCGACGCGCCGTCGAACTAAGTAACCTGTTTGAACATGCCACCCATCAACGTGCACATCGGGATTCCCCCCATTCAACCGCTTCCTCAACCGATCGTACTCGCCCTCAAACGTGAACGGCCCGGAAGAGAAAATGACATCCGTGCCCCAGCCGAAGAGACTAAATCCACTGACGCTGTCGTGCGCCTTCCGGAGGTGTGCAAAATGAGTTCCTATGGACAGTCTTTTCCCCTTCCCAAGGTACGAACTTTGGTAATCGGCGTACCCTCCTCGTGGGGCTGGATCAAGGAGATTGACGACTACCCGTCCCGCAGGCATCAGGGAATCGGACCGGTTCGGTCCAGGAGCTCCAATCCTCCTGAACCTGTCATTATTGAAGATTCCCGCCGCATACTCGAAACGGCCTCCAAAAGGTCGTCCGTGGCCGAGCAGCCCGGTGGTATTGTCCGCCAGCCCGAAACTGGTTAGCGAGTCTTTGATCAAACTACGATCAATTAACAACAGTTTTGAGTCTGACGTGAGTGCGTTCCTGGAAAAAGGCAGGTCGTACAATCCCACACGAAGAGCGAAGTTGCGGGTAACCGTATACTCGAGCCAGGCGTTTTCGGGTTGAGCCTTTGGATCTTTCCCACGTCGCCCCAAATTATCGATTTTCAATTCAGCAAAATATCTGATGACGTGGAAAAGCTCCCCCTTAGCCTTAAGTCGCAACCTAGCGAGAAAAACGTCATTCTGGCCACTTGCGAGATCGTATGCCTCACGGAGCTGCAAACGAAATCCGGGTTTAAACGTAATCCTCTTCTGCTTATGATTGGAGACGGCAGAATTCGCTGCTCCTTGCACACTGGCAGACGCAGGTTGTACCGGCGTCTCCTGCTTCGGGTCTGTCGCTTGAGTCGCTTTCGAGCCTTCCGAATTTCCCACCTTCGAATCTGGGGAAGGAGGAGAAGACTGATCTGAGGAAAGAGTAGGTAGAGAAGCCGCTTCGCCCCATTCCTCAGAGGCCACGTCTTTGGCTGCATCCACCGCCGCAATCGCCGCCCAGACTGGGGATACAGCCACAAAGATTGCCAAGGTAGCCAGCAAGATGCTCATCGGGCAGCGGCAACGCATTGCAATCCACCATTCTGCTTTATGCCAATTGCGGCCTCGACGTGTCAGGTTTACGGCTAGACCCAAAGCGCAAGTACAGGCTAGGCACAACGAACAGGTTGAGCAACGTCGAAGTGACCAAGCCACCCAGAACGACTACGGCCAGCGGGTGCTCGATCTCGTGACCAGGGAGGTTGCCGGCAATCACCAGTGGCACGAGAGCCAGTGCTGTTGCCAACGTCGTCATCAAGATCGGCGAAAGCCGTTCCCGCGCCCCGCGCAAGACAAGCGCGGGACCGAAGGCTTCCCCTTCATACCGCTCCAGATGCTGAAAGTGATTGATCATCATAATGCCGTTGCGTGCGGCAATCCCCCAGACGGTTAGAAATCCAACGAGCGAGCCCAGCGAGATGATGCCGTCACCGAGGTACGCCCCGAGCACGCCGCCCACCAGGGCCATGGGCAAGGTCAAGAAAGATAGAGTCGCCAATCGGCCGCTCTGGAAAGACGTGAACAGGAACATGAAAACCCCGGCCGCAGCGACTGCCGAAAAGATGAGAATGCTACGTTGGGCAGCCTGTCGTTCTTTGTACTCTCCGACCAGCTCCGGATAGTATTCACGTGGGAATTTCACTTTTTGGAGGCGAGCTTCGACATCGGCCACGACGGAGCCGAGATCGCGTCCACGCACGTTGGCGCGAACGTCGAGACGACGCTTGAGGTTTTCATGTTGTATGACATTCGGCGTCGGTGTGATGCGCACGTCGGCCACGTCTTGCAACTGCACGTGACCGCCGCCGGGTGTGTCGATGAGCAGCTTGCGGATGTCGGTCAGAGTATTGCGCGCCGCAGGTATGCTCCACACTTGCACATCGTATGTTTTGTTGGGAGTGTGGATGTCGCCGGCTTCTTCGCCGGCCACCAAGACGGCCGCTGCGCGTCGCACATCGCCGGGTTTGAGGCCATAGCGTTGGGCCTTGGCGAGGTCAAGCTTGACTTCAATCTGTGGAATGTTCTCATGGAGCTCCACATGCAAATCAACGATGCCGTCGATTCCCTTAAGGGCCTCCTTTACGTCGTTCCCTTTGCTGTGGAGGACATCCAGGTCTTGGCCATAGATGCGCACGACAATGGCTTGGGAGGCGCCGGTCAGCACTTCCCGGATCCTCTCTTTGAGAAAGGTCAGCACGTCGCGAAAGAGGCCGGGGTAGCCGTTCACCGTTGCCTGAAGCGCGGCCACCGTCTTGTCGTAGTCAACCGAGGGATCGACGCTGACCCAATTCTCACCGAAATTAATACCGACCACTTCGTCCATGATCAGGGCCTGCCCGATGTGGGCGCCGAGGTTGCGGACACCTGGAATGGAGCGCAGCTCCTTGCTGGCTTGAATGGTGATCCGGTTCATCTCCGGCCAGGAGGTACCGGGCTTGGTCAACCAATGCATCAGGAAGTCCCGTTCCTTGAACGAGGGCAGCAGGGAGTGCCCCAGCAGGGGCCACGTCACGACACCGGCCAAGACGGTGACAGCGACGGTGACGTAGGCTGCGCGGGGTCTGCGGATGATCCGCGCGAGAGTCGTCTCGTACTTACGCTGAAGCCACGGTACGAGAGGCGACCCGCGATGCTCCAGCGGCGCATTGCGCAAGAGAATCAGGGCCATGGCCGGGGTGACGGTCAGCGCGACCAACAAGGAGGCGAGCACCGCCAGCGCATAGGAGATGGCCAGAGGCCGGAAGAAGGCGCCGGACAGGCCCGTCAGGAAGAAGACCGGCAACAAAGTCATGGCATCGATCAGCGTGGCGTAGATGATGGCGCCGCGCACCTCGAGCGAGGCCTCAAGAATGATTCTCGCAGTCGACTTTTTGCTAGCCTCCTTGCGGTGCTGACGCAGACGCCGTATGATGTTTTCTATGTCGATGATGGCATCGTCAACCACGACACCGACGGCGATCACGAGGCCCGCCAAGACCATCGTATTGATGGTCGCCCCACGCAGATAGAGCACGATCACCGCTCCCATCAAAGACAAGGGGATCGCCAGGCAACTAATCAACGCGGGGCGCCAATCGAAAAGAAAGGAGGCGAGAATCAGAACCACAAGAAGACAACCAAGGAGTAGCGCCCTGGTGAGATTGTCGATCGACATCTCGATGAAGGTGGCGGGCCGGAAGATCGTGGAGTCGATATCGATATTAGAAAGGCCCGGCCGTAATGCATCGAGCGCCTCTTCCACACCTTTGGTCACTTGCAACGTGTTGCCCCAGGGGAATTTTTCAACGATAAGCAGAAGGCCGGGACCATCGTTGATGATAGCGTCTCCGGCCATCGGTTGATGATCCACCACTATCTCGGCCACGTCTTTCAGATACAGTTGCTTGCCATTGCGTACGGCCACGGGCATATTCCCCAGCGCATCCGGTGTGGTGAGTTCGTCGGTCTTGTAGATGAGGGGCAAGACGTGCCGGACTTGCAGCCTCTGATTGGGAGTGTCGATCCACCCGCCGGCACCAATGTAATGTCCATCTGAAAACATGAACATACCGACGTCCAGGGAATCCGAGGTGGCCGTCATGACCTCCTCGAGAGTTACACCGTGCTTTTTCAGGAGTTCCGGCACGACTTGCACCTGGGGCATTTTCAGCCGCTCGCCCCATATGGCGACATTGGCCACACCGGGTACGCGTAAGAGGCGCTCCCTGATGGTCCAATAGCTGATCATCGACAAGTCAATCAAAGACACGGATTTGGACGAAACCCCGATCTTCATGACCCGGCTGAGCGCCGACAGGGGCGGCAATACGACAGGCGGGGCTGCCCAAGTTGGCAGCGTCGGCATGACCAAGAGGCGCTCATGCACCACTTGTCGAGCCCGGAACAGGTCGGTATCAGGCTTGAAGATCATTTTGACCGACGACAACTGTTCGACCGATTTGGAGCGCATGATGTCCAGCCCCGGCACTCCGTTGAGGGCCTGCTCCAGCGGGACGGTAACGAGGGCCTCCACTTCAGCGGCGGAAAGGCCGAGACACACGGTCTGAATCTCCACAAGGGGGGGAGCGAACTCAGGGAAGACGTCCACGGGCATCTTGCGAAGCTGCCCCATACCGAAGTACATCAACCCCGCGGCGCTCGCGATCACCAGGAAACGAATCTTCAGGCTGTTTCCGACCAGCCAACGCATCATGGTAGGTGTCCCTTCGCAGTTTTAGTGTCCAACGCCAGTCTCGGTGCCGTACACCTCAGCCGCTCCGACTGTCACGACCACTGTGCCGACAGGTGGACCGTCCTTCAGAACCACAATATTACCTTCAATGTAGTCGACGACGACTTTATGTCTAACAAAGGTTCGAGGTTGGGGACTGATGTACACCCAGGTCTCACCGCGCGGGTCGTAGATCAACGAAGCGTAGGGCACGATCATCCGCGGTGAGGTCGAGCGCGACACTCGCTGCTCACGAACCTGATCCGTCTTGAGCCCAACCCGTTGAATGGCCCTCTCCGTCAAAGTCACACGGCTGAGCTCCGACCCCTTGATGCGCTCGACCTTGGCGGGAGACTCGTCAGCGTGAGTGCGTGCCACCTTTTGACACGCAGTCAGTGACAGACCCAGAATCATCAGGCCTGCAACCAACCACCGGTCACTGTGCTTCATGGCTTGTTTCCTCCTACTGGTGAGCTACAAGTTTGTCTATCTCTTGGAAGTCGCCTCGCACGCCCTCTCCTCTTTTCATCCCGAGGCGGCTTTTGCCTTTGTCTTCGTTTCGTCACTTCTCCCCGTGGCCGCCTCCGGCTCGTTGTCAGCGAACACCATGCCTTCATTAATTCCTGTGGCCGGGACCTCTTCCAGGCCAAGGTCTCGTTCACGGGCAGCGCCAAACAGCAGGTACATGGCGGGGATACCGAGCAGGGTGAGGAGCGTCGTCGTCACCAGGCCACCGAGAACGACGATGGCCATCGGGCGCGCGATCTCGAGGCCGGCTCTGTTGCTGAATAGCGCCAAGGGCAGGAAGGCCAGTGCTGTCGTTATGGCAATCATCAGGACCGGCGCAGACCGCTCTTGGGTGCCGCGCTGGACCAGCTCGGGGCCAAAAGCCTTGCCATCGTGCTGCTCGAGCTGCCGATAGCGGCTCACCAGCGTGAGAGCGTTGCGAAGAGCGATTCCGAACGCCGCGACGAAACCAACGATAGAACCGAATGAGAGAAGGCCGCCGCCGGTCAAGAGTGCGGCCAGCACACCGCCCACCAAGGCCACTGGCAGGGTCAGGAAGACGGCTGCAGCCAGGCCCCAGTTCCTGAAGAACGCCTGCAGGAGCAGGAGAATCCCGATGGCAGCGGCTATCGCAATAGCCAGCAAGCGCTTCTGGGCCGCGAGCCGCTCCGCATACTCTCCCAACAGCTCCGCACGATACTCCAGCGGGAAGTTGATTTGTCCGATGCCGCGTTTGACATCAGCCGCGACAGCGG
This sequence comes from Candidatus Methylomirabilota bacterium, assembly GCA_016200385.1. Classification (GTDB taxonomy): domain Bacteria; phylum Methylomirabilota; class Methylomirabilia; order Methylomirabilales; family Methylomirabilaceae; genus Methylomirabilis. The sequence continues at coordinate 4,132 of JACQEV010000204.1, read as the reverse complement.
CGAGATCACGTCCACGCACGTTGGCCGTCACGTCCATGCGACGCGCAACGGCATCTCGGTTGATCACCGTGGCGCCTGGCACGATGCGCACCGCAGCTACGTCCTTCAAGCTCACGTGACCCCCCGAGGGCGTGTCGATCAGAAGGTCTTGAACGTGGGTCAGACTGTCGCGGGTTTCGGGCGCGCCCCACACCACCACATCGAACACTTTTTGTTCTTCGTAAAGGCTGCCGACTCCGATTCCCGAGACCAAGGAGGCCGCCTCCCGGCGCACGTCACCCGGTTTAAGGCCATAGCGTTTGGCCTTCTCGATGTCTACCTCCATTTCTAGAGTTGGCGTTTCTCTTGGATACTGCACCTTTGAACCAATGACGCCGTTGATCCCTGCCAGGACTTTCTCGACCTCCTCCGCCTTTTGGCGGATGATATTCATGTCTTGGCCATAGACGCGGACGACGAGGGAGTCGCCTGTTCCCGACAGCTCCTCCCTTAGCTTTGCTTGCAGGTAGGTCAACACTTCCGAAGACAGACCGGGATAACCTGCCACCGCTTGCTTAACCGAGGCCACCGTCGCGTCATAGTCGGCGGAAGGATCAATGCTGACCCAAAGCTCGCCGGCATTGATATTGGTCCGCCTATCCGACGTTATGGCGCGCCCCAGATGAGCGCTGACGTTGCGGACGCCCGGAATGGACCGCAGCTCGCGGTTGGCCAGAGTGGTGATCCGGCTCATGGCCGGATGGGAAGCGCTGGAACTGCCTTCCCAGCGAACCACCAAATCCGTTTCTTTGAAGTTCGGAAGCAGTGACTCCTGGCGGAGGAATGGTATAGATGCAAGGCCGACGACGAAGACGGCGCAGATAGCGACGAAGGCCCAGCGCGGTGTGCGCGTGGCCAACGCAAAAAGCGCTCTGTAGATACCACGCAGCACGCCCATGACGGGAGAATCGGCGGCCTGGAGTGGGGTGTTGCGCAAGAACATCAGGCTCAGCGCCGGCGTGACAGTCATCGCAACCAGCAGGGAGGCGAGCAACGCCAGCACATAGGAGGTAACGAGCGGCCGAAAGATCGAGCCCGCCAAGCCTTCCAGGAACATTACCGGCATGACCGCCAGCAGCAGGATCAGCGTCGCGTAGAGGATAGGGCTGCGCATCTCGACCGCAGCCTCGAAAATGATGGTCATAGCCGATTTATCGCTGCCCTCTTCGCGAGCTTGGCGGAGGCGTCGCACCATATTTTCTACGTCGATGACAGAATCATCGATGACAACGCCGAGGGCTACGATGAGACCAGCTATGGTGACCAGATTGGCCGGAATTCCCCGCACGTAGAACACAACCCCGGCTGCGATCACCGACACCAGGACCGCCACGGTACTGATCAAGGCGGTGCGCCAGTTGAAGAGAAAGGTGCCGAACATCAGAACCACGAGAACGGCGCCAATGAGGATCGCCATGGTGAGATTGCCCATCGCCAGCTCGAGGAAGGTCGCCGGTCGAAACAGCGTGGGGTTGATCTCCAGACCGGACAGGCCAGGGCGGAGCGCCTCGAGCGCCTCTTCCACTTCCTCCGTGACCTCCATCGTATTGGCCCATGGAAATTTCTCAACGACCAACATGAGCGCTGGGGCGTCCTTAACGATGGCATCCCCAATGAGCGGTTGATGGTCTTCCACCACTTTGGCCACGTCACCTAGGCGCTTCGACGGTGCCCCCTCGATGGTCAATTGGGCCAGCTCTGCCGGCTTTTGGATGGGCTGGAGGTGCCGGATCCCGATTCTTTGGCTGGGCGTGTCGATCCACCCGCCGGTACCAGGCGTCGAGGCTTCTAGAAAGGTCAATGGCGATGCCCACAACGCGTTGCCGGCGGTCTTGATCACCTGCATCAACGTAACATTCTCATTCTTCAAATGTTCCGGATTCACTTGCACCTGCAACTGCCACTTCCGCTCACCCCAAATGGAGACATTTGCCACGCCGGGTAAGCCCATCAAGCGGGGCAGAATCGTCCATCGGGCGAGCACCGAAGTTTCAATGAGGGACAGTTTGTCGGAGGTCAGTCCGATCACCATGCACCGGCTGGTCGAGGAGACGGGATTGATCATGGTAGGGGGTTTCGACACATTCGGCAGCGCAAACACGCCTACGAGGCGCTCCTGCGCCACTTGCCGGGCACGCATGAGGTCCGTCCCTTTCTCGAAGACGAGAATGACGGAAGACAGGCCGGGAAGCGACATGGAACGGATCTCCTCCACCCATGGCATCCCATTGAGCATGTCCGCCTCCAGGGGAGTGGTGATCATAGCTTCCACTTCTTGGGCGGAAAGCCCGAGGGCCTCGGTTTGAATCTCCACATACGGCCGCGAGAACTCGGGCAAGGCATCCACCTGCATTTTTTCAAACTGTGTGAAGCCGAAGACAATCAGCAACACCCCGAGCGCGACCGCCACGAGACGAAACTTCATGCTAGACCCAACAATCCAACGCACCATTGCTGACCTCCCTTGCCGTGGACGCCTATTGACCTTTGGCGCCAGGCGTATGCTCTGCCGGTGTCGTGTGAACGTACACTTTCTTGCTGATCTTGTAGGCGCGCTTCTCCAGTTCCAGCGCCTCCGCGCGAACCGCCGCTAGGGCCTGTGGCCCGAGCTGCACGACTTTGACCAGCTCTAGGGTCTCTCTCGTTTTATCTCCCTCACCTCTCCAGCCGACTCGAACATTACCCACGCCGCGGGCATAGTACTTGAGGTGGTGAGCGCCCGGTTCCTCCCTGCTGGATTCGTCGATCACCAGAACGTCCTCGTAGCACTTCAAGGGAACACAGGCCTTCTGGCCCACCTGGTACACCACCCCGCGGTCCGTCCAGTTGACCGCGAGTGCCAACCCCTGAGAGTAGCTGGGTGTCCCAAGCCGCGGCTCTGCCTTCATGACGATTCCGGCTTTCGCATCTTGAATGCCGTGGATCCAGGCTGGGGCCTCGACGAACTTCCCGTTCTCGTATACCTCTGGGTACTGACCCAGGTGCCAGACCGTTCCGCCGTTGTCCTGCGCGAAGAAGATAATCTCCTTCTCCGCCAGTTGGCCCGCGCTATAGTCCAAATCATAACCAACGACCGCGCGCACGCCGCCGATCACCTTGGTCAAGTCGGTGACCGTGAAAACCACGCGATGAGGAAGGCGCTTACCATCTTCGATGGTGAACCCCTCATAGACGAATCGCGTCCCCGGCTTCAGGGGAAACCATTCGTTGTCGATGTGGGTCGAACGGTCGAAATTCTTGGAGTCGAAGTCCTCGAACTCTTTGACAGAAGTCTGACTGTGCTGCGCTATAGCGATGCCACTAGCCAGACCGAGGCAAGTGAAGGCTACAGCCATCGCTAAAAAGGGCGCTGCGACAGCCACTGCTTTGTGGCGAGCACTGCTGCATTTTGACTTCATGATGTCGCCCTCTTGTTTGGAGTTCTTGACAGGTACTTTCACTTACCGCACAAATTCCCCACGGGTCCTGGTTAAGGCTTTGAGCAAGCAAGCCTCAGTCCAAAGCTCATTGCCCCAGCCTCAGTGAGTAAAGTGCTCAGCCCAAAGGCAAAACCGCACTCGAGAAATACTAGTACTTAACCGAATGCAGCGGCGATTCCAACACAGGGGGTGCGCGTAATCTCACGAATTCGAGCTTGCCACCCGGCGCGCCCCCATAAGAGCTTCTCAGCGCATAGCAAGTCGTGGGGAAGAAGGGAAGGCTTGTTTTCTCTTATACCGGGGGAGGGGAAAGCACCCTCCGGGGTCGGACGCCCGCCCCTCCATCTATATCTCTGTCCCCTGATATACTTCATCGCGTGCTCGAATATGACGAGCGGGATCCCGGCTCTTCATCGGGCACCGATGCAAAGATCACTCAGGAGGTACGCCATATACGGTCCTTTCCCAACTGGTTTTTTCAACTTGATTTGGCTCCTCCTGCAGGGGACAATTCGAAAGCTTGATGTTCTCGAAGTTACGCTACTTTTCTTCTCGGAGCCCGATCCGGGGTTGAGCCGTAACATTGCAGCAGGGTCGAATACACCTGGTCTGGTGTGCTCGCGAGCCGGAACTACCTTCTAGGAGGAATCGAATGAAGCGTACACGGAGGCTGG
>JACQEV010000203.1 GCA_016200385.1 Candidatus Methylomirabilota bacterium | reverse complement strand
CTTGCGCTTCGTCGATGCATTGTTTCAGCTTTTTCTGTAGATCGCGGACTGGAACAGTTTCCACAGAATCTCCTCCGCCACCTTCCCTGGAGGCTCTTTCCGAATTGCCCGGACATCACCCGTCGGTCCAGCCTCCGAAACATCGTACAACACTCGGTAGTCTCCTACTCGCAATTCCCAGACCGGCGGCACGGCATCCCAAGGCGGTGTCAGGTTGACCAAGAGCCTTCCGTGCTTCGCTGGCGATGTAGGCTCGTGAGACAAGCGCGTTGTCATCGCTTCGAGCATGATATTGCGATGATATGGCGAAAGTCTTCTCAAGTCCTTCACAACAGAGACCACAACGCGTATCGCATACACGCATATACGATTGCATATGCATTGCGAGTTGTCAATTGACATTGCAGTCTTGCTTGCATCCTTTCTGGCGTCCGATAGACAGGGTGCAAGAGAGGCGTAGAGGGGGGAAGTTATGCCACAGACGCCGCACATGGAACGGCACTTCACCGGTAGCGAGATCGTCAGAGATATTGTCATTGGGATGTCGGATGGGTTGACGGTCCCCTTCGCGCTCGCCGCGGGGCTCACGGGCGCCGTCGCCTCGACAGGCATCATTGTGACTGCGGGGTTGGCGGAGATCGCGGCGGGTTCAATCGCTATGGGGCTGGGGGGCTACCTCGCAGCCAAGAACGATGCGGAGCATTACGCCTCCGAGCGGTTACGCGAGCAACTGGAAGTGAGCGAGAGGCCCGCTCAAGAGAGAACAGAGGTGATGGAGGTGTTTCGGTCCTATGGCCTCACAGAGGAAGAAAGCGCGCCGGTTGTTGAGGCGTTGTGCAGTCGCCCAGAGGCGTGGATCGATTTCATGATGCGCTTTGAATTGGGCCTTGAGATGCCTGATCCGAAGCGCGCCCTCATGAGCGCGCTAACCATCGCCGGCGCCTACATCGCCGGGGGTTTCATCCCGCTGGGGCCGTATATGATTTTCTCCGGCGCGCAGATCGCGCTGCTCTTTTCGGCAGCGGTCACCATTGGGGCGTTGGCGGCCTTCGGCTATATGAAAGGCCGTTTCACGGGCACGGCGCCTCTACGCGGTGCGCTGCAGACCGTGCTGATCGGGGGCTTTGCCGCGACAGCAGCCTTCGTCATCGCCAGAATGATTTCCTAGGAACGGAGGTCGCTCCACACGTGCCATGCGCCGTTGCCGCTGTCTCTATCACACGACCGACTTCCGGTTTCGCATACCTCCCATCAGCCAAAGTCACTCGCTCGTTTCTAAAGCCCTCTTGCCTTCCTGCAAAACCCCTTGCCTTTGGTGTGCCTCTCTGGTATAAGGCGGAAGCGACTTGCGTCGTACTGATCCCGTAGGGTGCTGCTTGCCAGGCGCATCTTGGGCAGGGCAAGCCCCGTGCCTGCGAAGGTCCTGCGAAATCCCTCACGAGGTCTTTATTGATGCCACGCCCTCTGCCGCGCCTCCTGCTTACGCTGCTCCTGCTTTCATTCTCATACGCCGTTCCAGCGGTCTCGGCCCAGGAGACCGGAACCCGGGAGCTGCTCGAGCGGGTCAAAGAACTGAAATCGGTCGTTCGAATCGAGGCGAATGAGCTCGAGCGGCGCGAACGGGAGAAGCTTACAATTGCGCGGGGCGATGTCCGGATCCAGATGGAGGGCCGGGTCCTTTACGCCGATGAGGTCGAGCTGGACCAGGTTCAGGAGGTTGTCAGGGCCAGGGGAAAGGTCCAGCTCATCGAAGGCGCACGCCGGCTGGAGGGTGAGCGATTCGACTATCACTACCGGACCAACACCGGAGTCATGTACCAGGGCAAGGGGTCATTGCCTCCTGCCACTGCCTTTCGAGGGGTCGAGATTCACAAGGAGGGGGAGCGCAGGTATCGGCTGATCGAGGGAAGTTTCACCACCTGCCGCATCTGCCAGCCCGAGCCTGGCGGGGTGGATTGGGAAGTCCGGGTGGAAGAGGCGTTCCTCGAGCAGGACGAGTATCTCGATGCGAAATGGGCGTCGTTCCGGGTCCGCGGCCTGCCAGCGGTCGTCACTCCCTACCTCCTCTACCCTCTTGGGCCGCGGCAGACCGGCCTTCTGCGTACAAGCAGCCCTTCTTCTGGGCCATCGATGAATCACAGGATCTGACCATTACGGGGGTCTATCGGGGTACGCGGGGGTTTGAGGGCGATGCCAGCTATCGGTACATCCTGGGGCCGGAGGCGAGGGGTTGGGTTGATGCTCGGGTAATCCAGGACAGGCTGAGTCCAACGCCGAACCAGGTTCGGACGATCATCACCGCCCGCCACGATCAACAATTCAACCCGGACCTGAGCCTGAAGGGTGACATCAACTACGTCAGCGACCGAACCATCCAACGAGAATTCCCAGAAACCCCATCTGAGTTGAGGACCGCGAGCTTCTCCAACTCAAGGGTTTTCCTCACTCAATTGTGGCAGAACTACGGCCTTCAGTTCATGGCGGAGGAAACCCGGACCCTCGTCACGGACACCGTTGACAGCCGGCTTCGGCGGCTGCCAGAGTTGAGTTTTTCGGCCTTCCCGCAACACCTGTTCAGTTCGCCGATCCTCCTGGAGATGAACCTGTCCGGGACCTACTTGGAGCGCGAAGAGGTGCCGGACGGCGCTCGGGCAGATCTGTTCCCTAAGCTCTCCGTGCCGTGGCGGCTGCTCCCCTGGGCGACCATGGTACCCTCGATCGGGTTTCGGGAGACCGCCTACACCAAGCGTGGAGCCGGGGGGGAGGGCGGGATCACCCGCGAACTGCTTGAGGCTCGGGACTCGCTGGAGGCCCGATTCTTCCGGGCTTTTGACGTTGGCGGTGAACGCGTCGATCGGCTCGTTCACCTGGTTGAGCCGCGCGTCAGCTATTGGTATATCAATCCGGTCGATCAGCAGGGGCTCCCGCAGTTCGACGCCGTCGATTTTATCAGTCCCCAGAACAGGGTCACGTACTCCCTCACCAACCGCTTATTGGCAAAAATTAAGGAGGCCGATGGCTCCGTGCGGACCCAAGAGGTCCTGTCCCTCTCACTGAGCCAGAGTTACAACCTGAACCCTCAAAACCGAACCTTCTCAGATATCTACCTGAGCGCGCTGACCCCGGAGCGGTTCGACCAGGCGGTCCGAGAACAGACAACTATCCCGATCCTGCGCAATGGGGTCTCCACCGGGTTCTCCCAGGTGCAGGAGCGCCGCTTCTCAAATCTGGTGGCCGACCTGCGCGCGTCCCCATTTCAAAATCTGACCTTCTATGGGATCGCTGCCATCAACACCGAGGAGGATCGGG
>JACQEV010000205.1 GCA_016200385.1 Candidatus Methylomirabilota bacterium | reverse complement strand
CGCCGCCTTGTGGTGGGTGCTAGGGGGCGCGCTGGCTTTTCTCGCACTGGTCCTGTACGTTCCTTTCTTACGCGCGCTGTTCCGGTTTGCACCGCTGGGCGCTGCTGACTTGGCCCTCTGCTTGGCGGCTGGCGCTGCCAGCATCATGTGGTTCGAGGGGTTCAAGGTGTTCAATGGACGCCAATAGCCATCTTTTAGTCGCCAGACTGCGACACGATTCCTGTGGATGGGGCAGAGCTGCCCCAGGGAGCATCCATGCATGAAAATTGACACGTTACTTCGATCATCCCTATCAGGATGTGGCAGCGGATACCCAATCACTAGACTGGTTAGGAACTCTCAGGACGATGAGTGGATGATCACTTAGGATGATTAGACAAGCATTTTTAATGGGTTGCCTCGTATCTCAAGATCTCAATCCGAATGGCACCGCATTTGCTTGGACAAACGAAAGAAGGAGTCTGCGAAGCTCCATTCGTGACGGAGGCACGGGAGGATTTCGGTGAACACGAGCAGGCATCAAACGGCGGGAATAAAGTTCGTCCTGTTAATTGTTCTTGCCTTTGGCTTGTGCATGCTGATCTGCGACATTGCCGATCACCACGGGTCGAGCGCCGCTCACCCCTTTCTTTGCGCCATTGCCATGCCGCAAGTCTTCCAACTTCTGGTCCTGATGAATTCGCTGTTTCTCGCCATACTAACTGGGATCGGAGTTCCCCTGGCTCCAACATTCAGTCTCCTCAAGCCCCCTCGGTTCGTTCCTCTCTAACTGACGGGCCGGTAGTTTCAGGCCTCCACTCAAAAGACAAGCTCTATTCTAATCGAAGCCTAAGCTACGCCTAATTGCGCGGCGACAGGTCCCACTTCTACCCGTCGAACCTGATCTCTGATCGGGCTTCGCCTACGGCCTGCTCGTCACTGGAGTTGGCGGGCCTGTGGCGCGACCTAAAACGTAGGCTGGCAAGACCATAGAATCGTGTCTCCGCCGACCTCACATAGAAAGAAGGGAGGTGAAAAAACATGGCAAAGCGCAGCATCGTTCCTACCGTGATCATCCTGGTGGCCGCCCTCGCTATCGCAGTCCCTCGAACGTTCGCCGCCCACATAGAGGTGGTGGTGAATCTGGGGTCCCTCAGGGATGCCCACATCACCATCAATCGTGGCGATCACGTGACCTGGAGGAATGCCTCAATGGAGAAGGCGCACCTGGCTTTCGCGACAGGACCGGATGCGCCTCAATTCTGGATCGAAGGGACCGCGACGGTAACCTTCGAGAAGCCTGGGGTTTATGAGTATTACGTGCATCAGCCCCAGGCCCGTATCCTCCATGGGACGGTCACAGTGAAGTGACCACAGTCCATCGCGGAGAGATGGCGGCGTCTCTCGCGGCATCATTCAAGGGTTGGTATTTTCGGATCGATTGGGATTGGTGGTTCAGGAGGCGGACATGAAAGGGGATCAGGAGGTGAGAATATGCCCAGGGCGTTAACGACCGGTTTTCTCATCACTGGTGTCACTAGTTTCATGATTGTCGCGTGGGGAGGGACGGCATTCGCGCAAAAGGCGGTGCTCCGCCTTCAGCCCCTCATCCACGAGGCTCTCGCCGTGAGTCCGGAGATCAAGGCTGAGGGAAAGAAATGGGACGCGGCGAAAGAGCGGCCCCCTCAAGAAGGGTCGCTGGACGATCCGATGCTGAGCTTTGAGATCATTAACCTCCCCACGAACACCTTCTCCTTCAGTCAGGACGACATGACGATGAAGCAGTTCAGCATCTCTCAGACGTTTCCATACTTCGGGAAGCGAGGCCTCCGAAGGGATGTCGCCCAGCGGGAGGCGAATGCGATCGGCCAGACGTATCGGGATAGGCAGAACGAGATCGTTCGCCGGGTGAAGGAGGTCTTCTACGAGCTGTACGCCATCGACCGCTCGCTGGAGGTGGTGGAGAAAAATCGTGAGCTGCTCAAAGAGTTCGTCAAAATCGCCGAGACGAGGTACAGCGTTGGAAAAGGGATCCAACAAGATGTCATAAAGGCCCAGGTGGAGACTTCGAAACTCCTGGACGAACAGATCCGGTTGGAGCAGGGTCGTCAGGCGGCCGGCGCCAGGCTAAATGCTATCCTGAATCGACCCCCCCAGACGGCTCTCGGTCCAACGGAGGAGGTGCGTAAGGACGAGCTGCGGCTGGAACTGAAGGAGCTGCAGGCCATGGCCATGGAGAACCGGCCCCTTCTCAAGGCGCTACAGGAAGAGGTTGAGCGGACCAAGGCGGCCAACGCCCTCGCGAGGAGGAAATATTTCCCCGATTTCACGATGAGCGTGGCCTATGGCTTTCGGGAAGACTCTCGCCTGGTTAACCGATCTGACATGTTCTCGGCGGGCTTGTCAATCAACATTCCCCTCTACTTCAGGTGGAAGCATGACAGGCATGTTGCGGAAACGTCGGCCATGATCGACGCGGCCAGGGAACAGTATAAGGCGGCTAAGAACGAGGTGCTCTCACTAGTCAAGGAGCTGCTGTCTGATCTCGAAAAAGGGAGCAAACTCATTGACCTGCTACAGACGGGCCTGATTCCTCAGGCCCGGCTCTCCCTCGACTCGGCAGTGTCCGGCTATCAGGTCAACAAGATCGATTTCCTCACCCTGCTGGATACCCGGCTGACCCTGTCCAATTTCGAGAAAGAGTACTAT
>JACQEV010000220.1 GCA_016200385.1 Candidatus Methylomirabilota bacterium | reverse complement strand
GTGGGGTATCGCCCTCACCGAGCGACACGACGCAGGCGCGATTGGCAAGCGGCAGGAATGGCCACCACCTGAAGAGGCTGCGTTCCGGAGAGGCCAGCAGCGCGTTCCGCTCTTTCGGTCCGAGACCTGAGAGGTCCATGGCCACCTCCAGAACACTGCCGCACGACTCGCAGCTTTCCTGGTAGCGTGCTGGCTCACTGGTCCGGCCACACCGGGGGCAGAAGACCGCTTTGACGTGTCCCATCACTCCCACCTGTTCACGGGGGCAACCAGGCCCCTCAACGCATCTCCTTTATCCGGTAGACCTCAGCCATGGCGATCCGCTCCAGCACCGGAGGGTGGGTGTATAGGAGCCAGACGATCATCCTTGGTGGCTCGATATCCGAGAAATTCGTCCGGGCAAGTTTGACCTCGGAGGCGATGAAGGCATCGGGGTTGTCGGTGAGGCGGAGCGATTCGAGATCGGCTTCTCGTTCGAAGGCGCGGGAGATCGCTGCCTGGATCGGCATCGTGACAGTGCTAAGAGCGAGGAAGGAAAGCAGCAGCAGTGGCAGCGACACCACGTCTGCCGGATGAATAAAGCCGAAGCGTCCGGAGTCGGCCGCGGCGTTCAGAAAGCGAGCGATCAGCCAGAGAGCTGCCAGCGTCGATGCCGCACCCAGGGCCATTCCCTTCCAGATATGATGCCGCCTCCAGTGGCCCAGTTCATGGGCCAAAACAAGCTCCACCTCCTCAGGGGTGGAGGTCGCGATCAGCGTATCGTACAGCACTACGCGCCTGGTTCGGCCAAGGCCCGTGAAGTAGGCATTCGTCTTCTTTGTCTGGCGGCTGGCATCAATCTCGAGGATCTGCCCGACACGCAGGCCCGCCCGGTCGGTCAATCTGCGAATTCGCTCCGCCAGTCCTGGGTCCTGCACCGGCCGGAAGGTGTGAAAGAGTGGATCGAAGAGGACCGGTGATAGCTCGGCCATCAGGGCCATCACGACCACGGCGACAGCCCAGGCCGGCAGATACCAGCGCGTTGGATTCCATCGGATCAGGGAGTAGAGGAGGACCAGCAGCGGGAGCATGATCCCGGTACCGATGATAGCGGCTTTCGAATAATCCCAGGCCCACGAGCCGGGCGTCTGAGTGGAGAGGCCGAAGGCGCGCTCGCGGAGGAAATCACTGTAGAGGTTCAGCGGGAAGCTGGCCGCGAAGTACGCAAGCCCCAGAAGGAGCCCGAACACCACAATCGTCAGCCACACCCGTCCCCCAGCGAGTGAGACGCTGAGATCGCGAATTCTGGCGGAGATCGGTGGCAGGGAGAGAAGCGCGAACAGGCCAAACGTCAGCCCCAGCTTCAGGAAATACAGGATGCGGCGCCCGCCCGCGTAGGCTCGTCCCCTTCCCAGCTCCTCTGGGGTGAAGTACTGTCGGGCTCTATTGGTGGATGAGACGTGTCGTTCGGGGGACGGAGATCCCTCAGGCAATGCACGGTTTTCGAGTATGGTGGTCACTGCCGCAAGCGCCAGCAAGCAGAAGAGCATTGACCATTTCGACAGCATGCGATGCGAGCCTCGCCACGCTCGGAGGTGGCTAATTCAACATGCCCAGGAGTCTGTGCATCTCGATGCGGGCCGCGGCATAGTTCGGCTCGATGGCCAGAGCCTTCTTCAACTGTCGGAGTGCCTCCTGGTACTTCCCCTTCCGCACCAACACCCGCCCCATATTCATGTGAGGGTAGTGGCGAGGCTCGTACCGTTTGGCCCCCATGGCCTTCTGGAGCCACGGGATCGCCTCATCGTATTCCCCCTTCTGGATCAGGTAGACCCCGATGTCGTTATACGGGTTGCCGAAATCCGGATCGATCTGGATCGCCGTCTCACACTCTTTGATCGCCTCATCGATCCGTCCTTGGAAGCTGTACGCCCAACCAAGGAAGGTGTGGGCCTCGGCCGTCGGGTACAGCTCGATGGAGCGCTTGTAGGCTGCGATGGCGCCTTCCAGATCGCCATTCATCTGAAGCCGGTATCCTTCCGTGAGGTAGAACTCTGCCTGTTCAAGCCTCCCTGGGTCCGGCATCTCTTTCTACCCGCTTTCGCCTGACACTCATTCTACGTGAAGGAACTCTTCCTTCGTCTGCCTCGACCTCATTATAACAGGTCAGCCGCCCACCGCCCCTTATCGTCTGCCAGGCGCCGTCTTGTTCAAACCCAGCCGACGACGCAGTTCCTTACTGGAAATCCCTCCCGCTGACTTTTGCCGTGCTCGCGACCGTTCGATGAGGGCGAGAAACTGAGGATGGGTGCTCAGAGTCACTGTCTCCAGGTCAGCGTTCTCGATAGCAACAAGGGCAGCGACAGGTTTACCTTCAATCGTCACGATCATAGGCTCTTTACTTACCTCACGGGCGTAAACCTTAAGCGGAGCAGTTGCTTTGGACAGCTCAAGAGTCTTCATAGCTCAATCACCTCCCTTCCGATACGAACGCGGTTCCGCTGCTTGATCCCGACAGCGCGAATCTGGACCACAGAATCAGGCTCTTCTTCTACATCATAGTATACTCGGAGATTGCCAATGCGCAGCTCCCAGGGAGCAATCGGATTCGGGCGCATCGGCTTACGATTTCTCGTTTCGATTGTCGGTCGGTGCACCAATTGCCTATCCACCGCGTCCAGAACAATAGCCTGCTGTCGAGCCGTCAGCATGCGCAAATGATCTTCGGCATCAGGGGAGTACTCAATACGATGTGGCAATGCCTTGGATTCCCTTCAACTAGCCGGGTCCTTCAGCGCATGCCGGATAATGTTCCTGGGCTTTGTGAAGTGAATGGGAGCGGCACCTGATCTCCTCCCCTTCTGTCATCGGCAAGGTTCCTCCGATGGGTTCGATTGCATGCCGATTTGCAGGTTCGAGGTGTGCTGCGGCGCGATCCCAAAGCAACTTGGTCAAAGCTAAGAGAGGCACGTCTAAACCGTTACAATTTTTTCAACGCACCGGATGCGCTAACTTAATGCCTTTCTCGACGATGCTTCAGGACCGCTCGACGGATTTTATCCAAGGGCAACGGATCGGTTCCCCTCCGATGGAGAATCCGATGGCAGTTAGAGCAAACCACAGCAACATCCCTGACCGATGCTCGGAACCCTCTCTTGGTACGCCGCGAAAGGGCGCGCAGATGGTGAATTTCGATATAGCCAGTTCCGAGGTCACCGTAAGCCTGCTCAAAGTTGAAGCCGCAGACCGTGCACGCCATTCCATAGCGGTGCATCGCCTCAATCCTCAATCGGGGGTCTCGGTATCTGAGTTCTGTCGTTATTTCCCGAACCATTCCCTCCATGAATCGAGGTTCATCGGGCTTTGGGCGGCTTGGTTCAGTCGGCGGGAATGGTCCAAGGCCCATCTTAGTGAGAATTTTCCTGAGAGATGGATTTCGTCGAATTACCTGAGCAAGCAGACCATGCGCAACTTCTGGATCCAGCTTTCTGGTGTTCCGCCAGGGCCGCCCCATATACCAGGAAGTCAGCCCGGCCGTCCTGGCGGCCTCTTCCAATTCGACCGGGTTGTTTAAGACCCAGACTGGCCGGTAGTCGCAGAATGTTTGAACCTTCCGAGTCGTCCAATGAAAAGGACCCTTTTCATCCCACGGCTTGGAGGCGACCACGCCCACGCCGGTTATGGCCTTTAGAGGTTGCCCAAAATAGAACAAACAGATGTCACCGGGCGCGAAAGAACGAATTCCAGTCCATTCATCGAGGCGTCCATCGTCCTTCGCCGAAAGAAATCCTTCCAGGACATCTTCACCCCCACGCGAAATAGGTCTATAGATGACTAGGTGAGTAGCCACAATTCTCTCCTTTGCCTTCTGTCTCTTATTGTAATGCATAACAAGTGGATTCTGCTGAAATGATAGACGAGCCGGTTGAAAGCAGGAGAGTATCGAGCACACGATTGCTCCGTCGCATCAGTCGTCGATGAAGGCGTCGCGGAGAAGCTTCGATTGGCGTTCGAATGCCTGTCGGGGGTTCCGTGGGTCCTTCATGAGGGCGATCTCCTGGGTGAGCAGCCGGGCTAGGTGCATCGTATGGGGCTCGGCCTTTTTGGCCTCCCGCTGATAAAGCGGATGGTCCCGGTTGACGTAGACCACCGTCCCCTCGCTGAAGCACTCCGGACCATCCTCGCCAAAGTGGTCAAGGCAACATGAAATTCCCGACTGGCCATATTTAAGGCGTCTGATGACGGCATCCGGTGTGAGACGCTTCACCGTCGGTGTCTTCTTTCTCTTCTTCACCTTTGCAGTGGCTGGCTTCTCTTCTGTCGCTCCTGCGTCGATAGTTCGCTCGCCTCCTGCCCCGCGTGGTGAGGAAGTGGCTGCGGCGCCGCCGATCCCTCCGCCCTCGCCGATCGGGATGGCCCCGAATGGCGAGAAGTCAGGATTTCTCGTCAACGCTTTGGTGATCCTTTCCAGGGCTTCGTTCAGGGCCCGAGCAGCGGCTCGCCGCTCCCTCTGCCCAGTGAGGCGGCCAAGGACAGCGCGGACCTCTCCCATCACCTTCTGCATCGTCTGATGAAAAGCCCGATATTCGGGGGAATCGAGGGCGAACCCCGAGCGATCGCTGGTGACGGGGAGAAAGTCAGCGTTGACTTCGCCCCGAATTCTGGCCGCCACCTTTCCCCAGGTTTCGGCTCCGAACAGCTCCCGTCGGACCGTCACCTGTTTGACCTTTACTTCCACCCCCAACCCTTCTGTCGAGGCTGCGGAGGCGGGAAGGATGACAATTTCTCCCGTGACGGGCCCGTAGTCCGTTCCTTCCAGGAAGGGGATCGGGTGGCCCGAAAAGCTCTTGGGTCGCACCCGCACTCCGTTTAGAGTGACGATGAAATTGGGAGCCTTCAGCGGAGTCCCTTCGATTAGCCTCCGCTCCACGTCCTGTGGAGCGAACTGCTTGGTCATGTCTGACAGGGTGACCGTCGTCCCATCGCCCCGTTGGAGGTCCGGCCGAAGGATTTCCATAGGAAGGCGCCACTCTCCATCCGGCCTGGACCATTCCGCCTTGTCGAAGGTGACGCGGGCCGCGTAGTCGCCCTTCTGCGTCGAGACGAGAAAACGCTGGCACGCCGAAAGAGTGGCGAACTTGCCGATGCCGAACTGGCCGATCCGATCACGGTGGAAGATAGGGGACTTGGGCTTCAGGAGCTTTTCCTGCGAGCCGATAATGAAATACTGCCGAAGTCCATCCAGATCCATCCCGGCCCCGTTATCCTCGACGCAGACCGAGCTTTCGGTGACGGTGACATTCACCTGCGTGGCGTCGGCATCATAGGCGTTGTTCACCAGCTCACGGATCAGTTCGATGCTCTCCGCGTAGAGCCGCTCTCCGATCGTGATCAGATGACTCTTATCGACGGTGACGGGGAGATACTCGGCCCATTTCATAAATTTTCCTGTTCAAGAAATGCCCCAACCCATCCCTCTCCTCTTCGAGATGAGGGCGAGGGTGAGGAGTCCCTACGAGACCCCCAGCGCGGCCAGAATCTTGAGATACTCCTCCAGCGGGGTGGCGCCGATGACCCGCTGATTGCCGTCGAAGATGACGGTCGGGATGGAGTTCACCTGATAGGTGGTGAGCGCCTCCTCATATTCCTGCATAACCTTAGACCGCGCTGTCCCGGCTTCATAATCCTTGAGGAAGCGGTTCATTTCCACACCAGCGCCCCGGACAACATCGATGACCTCATCTCGTGTGCCGATGTTGATCCCCTTACTGAAGAAGGCCTGGAAGAGGAGGAGGTGAACTCGCTCAAAGGCGTCGTCCCCCTGAAGAGCGACGCACTTCGCTGCCTCGAGCGCGGGAAGGCTCCAGGTAGGATAATCGTCGCG
>JACQEV010000042.1 GCA_016200385.1 Candidatus Methylomirabilota bacterium | reverse complement strand
TCGATGGAGATCGCCGGCGAAAGTCCCTCGATCAGATCCACGTCCGGCTTGTCCATCTGCTCAAGGAACTGCCGGGCATAGGCGGAGAGCGATTCGACGTAACGGCGTTGCCCCTCCGCATAGATGGTGTCGAAGGCCAGTGACGACTTGCCGGAGCCGGAGACGCCGGTGATGACCACCAGCTTGTCGCGGGGGATCTCGAGATCGATCCCCTTCAGATTGTGTTCCCGCGCGCCTCGAATGATGATCTTTCCGCTGGACATGGGTCACGTTTCTCTAAGGATGTTCACGCAAGGATTTCCCACGAGATCAAATGCTGATTATAACCGATTCTTCTGACTTGACAAGGTATCGGGAAATGGGGTAGTGGGTCATTTTGCCAGAGATCCTTCACGGAGCTTGTCCTGAGACTCTTCGCGGAGCCTGCCCTGAGATTCTTCACTTCGTTCAGAATGACATACGAAGGGCTCAGAGTGACAGTCGAAGGATTCAGGATGACAAGTGTCGCCAGTGTCATTCTGAGCCCTTCGGCCCTGAGCGGGCCTCAAGGGCTGGCTCCACGAAGGGGAAGAATCTCAACTCCTGTCGCGCATTGGCTCGCAAGTCTCAAACTGACCCACTACCGGAAATGGAAGGAACGGAAGGGGCGTGCCGCTACTTCATGGCGGGAGGCGGCAGCACGCCGCGGATCGGCTGGAACGTGTACGACCCCTCAATCGCAGGCCCGGCAAAACGATAACTAATCCCCTTCGTATAGTACCACCACGTTTCTGTCGGCGGGTTACCAACCCCACGGTCGATCCGTTCAGGGAGCCCCAACTGACGCAGAACCTTTCCTCTCATCGAATCAGCGCCATACTGCGCGATTTTTTGCTGCACCTCCTTCCATTTCGGATTGTCGAGGAGCACCTGGTCCATCCTAAGCTCGCTTGCCCCCTTCAGTTGGCTCGTGATATCGACCCCATCCGTCTTCTGAAACCGGACGCCATCGAACCCCTCTTCGGCATAGAAGAAAAGGTAGATGTTATTCCCGAGTTCGCTCGGGATGAATTCAGCTCTGTACTGGCCGTCGCGGTCGGTCAGGACCTTCAACTGCCGCCTGTCGAGCTGCTTGTATTCGAACTTGATATCTAGGTCGAGCTTCCGTCCCACCACCAGCACGGGGGTCTTCGGAACTGGGCGGCCCTGTTGGTCGGTAATTCGTCCGGTGATGATCCGCTGCTCTTCAATGTGAGCAGTTGCGCATCCGACAAAGATCACTCCCACGATCAGCAGACCGATTCGCTTCATGTGATGACCCATGCGATTCTCCTCCAAGGGCTCTTGCCAGCTTATGAGTTAAAAGATGGTGAACCACTGCTCACTATACTCAATGGGACTGAGCGGTTCAAGACAAAACGGCCCTTTTGCAAGGAAAGAGTGTACTGATCATAAGAGGCGACGAGGCCAGATTTCCGTTGACAGGCGGGGGCGGCAGTTGTCATCATACCTGCGGGCCGAAGTGGTGGAACTGGTAGACACGCCGTCTTGAGGGGGCGGTGGGCTTACACCCGTGGGGGTTCGAGTCCCCCCTTCGGCACCATTATTCGTTTGCATTCCCTCACTCCTCCCCGCTCGACTTCCCCAAACACCTGCTTATCCGAACAGATCGCCCACATAGAACCCGGCACTGCGTAGCGATCGACCCGTGGTCTTAGGGCACGATACGTCCAAGGCACAGAGATAAGTCGGTTCGCATTCCGTTCCATCAACTTTCAACTTTGTTTGACTTGATAGCGAAGAAGCACCAAATAAGATGAGACTTCCATCCTGCTGAGGATCTTGCGAGAGAGGGGTGCCCTGGTGATTCGTCAGACAGTTTTGAATGATCGGAAGTAACGAGATGTGCGGCAGCCCTGGTGTGTCATGTTTTCTAGATCTCGGGCGTATTCTTGCCGAAACAAGCCAGGATAACTGTGCCTAATTGGCGAAGAAGTGGCACGTGGGAATCTCGCCGAGCGGGCAATTGCCCTTAAGTTCCCTGAGAATGTGTTCGACCCCTGACCGCTCGTTATAGAACCGCCGGAGTTTAAGGAGCTTCAATGGGAGATTCGTGACCAGGACCTGATAGTGTTACATGCCGTGCCTGATCAGCGTCAACAGGTCGGTCAGCTCTGCGAGCTGCGGCCGTCGGACCACGGCGAAGCGATAGAGGTAGGCGACGAGAATGGCTGATAGTGGAACTCTCTCACCTCAATTCCCCGGCGCGGACTCGCGTACGGCAGGTGAGCCAACTTACGCTTGATAGGGGTGGTAACTGGATAGCTCAGCAGGCCGATGAGCTACTGAAACACACCATTCTGCCGCAGGAGTTGCGTAGTTTCGATCCGTTCGAGTCCGAGGAGGCATGGCGTAAGATGTGCTTGGCAGAAGATCTCCGGACGTCGGCACTGGGGACAAGGCTGTTCGAATACGCCGCTGAAGGAACGTCCCCACTGTGGACTGCTATGCCCTGTGCAAACAGGCGGAGAGGCGTCCCGCTGTGTTGCAGCTAAGCATCGCGCCTGACCGGTGTCGTCCGTCTCGAGCCAGACGCCAGGGCTCCCTGGAGCTCCAGCGTGAACCTATAAGGCAGCATTGCGGCTGATGACATAAGGCCCCAGGAAACGCACAGCCCGCTCGACGTCGCGCTCGCCGATTCGGGAGTGCATCGGCAAATTTACCACCTCCTGCGCCGCCTGTTCCCCCTCCGGACACATCCCGTCGCGCCATCCGAGGACCGCAACGTTGGCCCTCTTGGGGTGCAATGGATGGTTACACCAATCTCCACGTTCGATGCAAAGGCGACGCGCCTCAGCAAGAACCCTTCCCTTGCCCGCCACCCGGATCGGATAGCGAACCAAGACCGGGTCCGCATACGCCGGTATCCGAAGGATCGGCAGACCTGCTGCCGCCAGGGCATCATCATACAGTCGCTTCAGCTTTCGCCGGGGGTCCAATACCCATCCCAAGTTGGCGATCTTCCTCCGACCAACCCATTCCTGAAGGCCGGACATCCGTTTGGCGTAGTCAACAGTACTATTTACGTGAGGCATCTTCTTCCCTTCGACTTTCACCCATCTGCTTTATTCTTATCCCTACAGTTATCCCTGATACGTCTCCTCGACCAGCATTCTCCTCATCCCATCTGCCCTCTCCCGAAATCGACTACGCGTGTGCGCCGCTGATCCTCGATTGCCTCCGTCCTGTCACACCCCAGAGGAACATAGCCAAATGTGTCTGGGCTCAGGCGAGAGCGGGTTCACCTCCCGTTGCCGGGAAAGTCAGGTTGGCGAGGCGAACCAGGTCTTCAATCGCTCGCGACAAGACTCGTCGCTTGACCCACATCTCCCCCTGGTGTACGGCCCGGATCGCTTTCGCGAGGTTGATTTCCTCGCCCTTCACGATGTATCCCATCGCCCCCTGATTGAGCGCCTCCAGGATGGTCTCCTCTCGTTCGTGTCTCGACAGGATAATTATCTTCGTTTTCGGGCTGCACCACCGGACGACCTGAAGGACCTCCAGGCCGGTCATCCCCGGCAAGTCCAGGTCGAGGGTTATCACGTCTGGAGCCAGCCGCCCAGCGGCGGCGATCGTCTGCCGCCCGTCCGGCGCTTCCCCAATGACTTCCAAGTCGGGCGCGAGGCGAAGCTGCTGCCGAAGCAACTCGCGAAACTCGGGATTGTTCTCGGCGATGAAAACCTGAATCGGCGGCATCGCGGGATGGCTTCTCCTCTTACTCAGCCGGCTTTGCCTGACGTCCGGAACACCCCTCCTCGTCTGTGCCTCAGATCTTTGTGAAATGAAGCGTGCCCGGTTCGGAGTGCGAGAGCCCTGGCGATGCCATGCATCATCGGCTTCAACTCCAGGGGTATTCGCATGATATGCCGCACCACTATCCTTGACAATCGGCCATTCGGCCTATTTTTCTTGAAAAAGAGACCTAGGATTTAGCTAAAGATGATCGGTCTCAGGGATGGAGAAATTGGAGGGAGGGCGTAGATGGAGAAGGGTGTGGGAAGTTAGTCCGACTGATTCGTGACCCGGTAGAGGAGCAGCTCTAAGCGACGACCAACCTTTAATTTATTGAAAACGTTGCTCAAATGCGTCTTTACTGTTTTATCACTGATCCCGAGCTGGGCGGCGATCTCTTTGTTGGTCCTTCCCTGAATCACCCACTCCACGACCTCCTGCTCCCGATCGGTGAGGTTCTCTCGCATCTCTGTCAATGGCAAATGCAGGTCATGCACCTTTTGGCGCAAGTTTTCCATGATCTCTGTCAATATCCTGCGCTCGGCCCAGATTTCTCCGGCATGAGTAACGCGGATGGCCTTGACGAGATCTTTATGGGTGAGCGTCTTCGATAAACATCCATTAGCGCCCCGCTTCAAGGCCTCGGCGGCGAACTCGCCTTCTGGAAAGCCAGAGAGGATCAGGACCTTTGTTCTTGGGCACTTCGCACGAATCTTGTGAAGCACCTCGAGTCCGCCCACCTCGGGCATCGTAACGTCCAGTAACACGATATCCGGTTGGAGAATCTCCACCAGACTCAGAGCCTGTAAGCCGTCCGCCGCTTCACCAACGACATGGATGTCAGTCTCCTGCGACAGGAGCATGACAAGCCCTTCTCGGAAGAGGGCGTGATCATCAACAATGAGGACCGCGATCCGGTCCATCGAAACCTCCTATTTCGAACCTGCTTGACGTTACGTCAAGAGGTCAGCCCACTCGACTCGACGTGGTCGTTGATCGGCCTTCCACTGTGTCCCCAGATCTCATCTCAGTTGTCTAAAGGAGCGAGGAAGGGTGCGGAATGGTCCTGAACTCGGTCGAAAAAGCCCTTCCTAACTGACCAAGTTTGGGCACCTAAGTCGGCCCAGACGTCTCACCCAAATCTCGAAGTAAATACAACTTCAGATGTATGTGGTGCAATTTCAATGCCGGGATTGTGGGAGAGAGTTCTCGCTGAACTTCTCTTTCAAAGAACGGGATGCAGAAGCGATCGGATGCCCAGGCCGCAAGAGCAAACGTTTGGAGCCCCTGATGGCGGGCTTCTTCGCCAAAACGTCTCGAAAGAGCTGAACCCGAAATAATTGACTGCATTATCATAGCTGATTCCCTCTCCTCCCCTGCCCTGACACGCCGCCGGTTATTAGCCTCATCTCCTCCTTCATCTTCCTTGCGCCGATCTTCCGTGTCCTCCTCGGACACCTGCTCCTCCGAGATCCCCTGACATCGTACCTCGGGCTGGGCTTGGGTCTTGTGGCGGTTGGGATCTTCATCGTAAACCGGCCGCGCAGAAGTTCAGAGTTCACAGTTCGTAGTTCATAGACCTTTGGTTCGGGTTCGGCATCTCTGAACTATGAACCCTGAACTATGAACCGGGCCGGCGGCCGCGCTCCCACAGGATGAGGCCGAGGGTCACCAACACAAGCAGGATCACTGAGGCATAGGCGTAGTCGCGGGAGGCAAACAGGATCAGATCATCGAACCGGCCGATCAGCAGCGACATCCTGGCCATGACGGT
>JACQEV010000193.1 GCA_016200385.1 Candidatus Methylomirabilota bacterium | reverse complement strand
CATCGCGAGCACCCGGTCCGCTGCAGCGCGAGGTTATGCCTCGCCATCGCTGAGGTCCGCTTTGCCGAGGTTGCAACGCGAGCACAGTGTCTGTAGATTCTCCAAGATCGTCTCCCCGCCCTTCGACCATGATGTGACGTGATCGACGTGGAGCTCGAGGCTGGAGTCCTTACTAGGAGAGCCTCCACAGCTGCGACAGCGGAAGTGATCGCGGCGCATGACTGTGAACCTGAGGCGAAGCGATGGCTGGCGGGGAGTGGCCCGGCGCCGACCCGTCTTCGCGTCGTTCGGGCGACTACGCGGGCGCTCCTCAGCGTTGGTGAACGTAACGAACGCCGCAAGTGCCTGGCGCCAGCTGCCAAACCGCTGTTCATACGTTGAAGCGCTCACGCGCGAAGGCACGCGGTCGAGATCTTCACGCCGTGGCTGGCGACCCAGCCGCATCCAGATGTCAGCGAGATTCTCGAACAGCTCCCCCTCTGGGATTCTCCAGCGCTTTCCCACTCGGAGTCTGGCGCGTTCAAGCGCGAAATTCCAGGCCCCGAAGCGGCGACGCAACGTCTCGGCTGCGTAGGCCCCCAGACGCTCGTACTGTTCCCATGAGACCGTGTCTGACTCGAGCTGGGCCGCGACCCGCTTGAGGTCCGAGATCAGATCCTTCTCGGGCACATTCCGATTGTAAGGCTCGAGTTCGAATCGCATCTACTGGTTTCTACCTACGAGGTATAACCATGCATTATATTGTTCCGTATAAGACCCCAGCTCGTCTCTTCCTGCGGCATAAGCCTCTCGGTTCTCCTGGCAAGGAAGCCACGCAAGTCGCGTTGTCGCAGGTATTTCTACCATCTCCACTTCGTCTGCCGGGTGTCACATACGGTTCCCTATAGTACCCCAGGCTTCCGCGGACTCAAAGCGAATCGATGGAATTTCGAACTCCTCTTCCGCAGCCGCCTTCAGGATAAATGGGAGGCAAAGCTGTGAACCCACGTATAGAACCTCAAACGATGAGCGCGGTTCCCGTGCGCCTGCAACACTTGGTCAGGCAGAACATCTATCCCGCCCGTTTCTGCCACAGGCGCTCCATGGTGTACGGCCCCCCTCCGGCTGCCGCCAAGAATAAGAAGGTGAAGCAGTAGAGCACCGCCAACTCCCCCCGATTGAGGAGCGGCCAGAATCCCTGCGGGGCATGGGCCATGAAATACGCCACCGCCATGAATCCCGACAGGACGAAGGCAATCGGGCGCGTGAATACGCCCAGCAAGATAGCCAGACCACCGAAGAACTCCAATACCCCCGCAAACAACAGTAACCTCGGGAATGGCGCCGACGCCCCACTCCCTCCCATCCCGCCCAACCACCCGAAGAGTTTCTGGGCCCCGTGCGGCATCAAGAGAAAGCCCGTGACGATCCGCAACAACGTGAGGGCCCCCTCCGCGTACCTGCTCGTGATGTGCTGAGCCATGGTGTGTCCTCTCCTGTGTCTATGAAGCAATGGGCGTGCTATGTGGTCCTTTCACCTTTAAGCGGCCGCCTCTTCGCTCTCAACCACCTGCCGGATGACAGCCGTTGCAGTGACATGCGCGACTGGTTCCGTGTCACCGTCTGAAAAGAGGAACGTCTCAAGATAGATTGAACGCTTGCCGCGCCGGATGATCTTAACATCTGCGATCAAATCAGCGTCCTTCGCCGGTCGGAGGAAGTTCGTGGTCATTGTTTGGACTATTCCCAAAACCTTCCCGCCGAACGTCCCAACAATGCACCCGTACATGGCGGTGTCGGCGAATCCCAGAACCATGGGGCCAGAATAGACGTACCCTCCGCTGTGCTTCCAGACATCACGTCCCATGTATTCACGCCTGAATGGAAGCCTCATCCGCAATTGACCATCCCCTACATGTTCCACGACTTCGTCGTGGTGATCGATGACGGGCAGCTTCCTTAACGCTGCTTGTACCTCATCAGGGGTCAGGGTGGGCATCGAAACCTCCTACTCTCAAGTCAGATAAGCCGCCGAACTAGTGCCGTTCCAATTAACTTCGCCTAGCGGCGTTGCTGGCCCCCAGGGCGCTCCCTGCGACGTACCAGCCAATGTACGCCTCGGTCGGCCCTGGGGTCCGCGCCTTGCTATGCTCGCTCCTTGGCCCGGTACAGTGTCCTACCAAATTAGGCAGAAATAGTTGGAGGAGCACTAGCAAGTCTACGCCCCCAATTCGTGCAGGCTATCCCGCGAAGCTCTCGTATCCGTTGAATGCAAGATTGAAGGTAATATCGATCAGTTATAAGAGCTTTGTCAAGCCTGCTGTCCTCGATAAGAGCTGAAGATCTCGCAGTCTATCCTCGACGATCAGCCGGAGCAACACAATGGAGAACCGGTGCAGAATGGCGCGTTCAGGATCGAGCAATCTGGGTGTTCACGCTCGCTGGAATGTGGCCTTTTTCTTATTGACAACATCTGCGCGACTTGATACAAGCCATCTACGACAACCCGCCGAATTCAACGCAATGATCAAGGAGGTACACGATGATGAAGAAGCTCAGCGTCATTATTACCGTCGCCCTGTTTGTGTTAGCCGTGGCCGTTGTCGCGACGGCGATCGCGGCCGATTTTGGCACCGCTGGTGAGGCCAAAGCCATGCTGGAAAAGGTGGTGGCCGCGGTCAAGGCGGACAAGGCCAAGGCCCTGGCAATGTTCACCAAGGGCGAAGGGGGATTCAAGGACCGGGATCTGTATCCGGGCTGCGGCGGACCCGACGGCAATTTCACCGCCCATCCGTCGCTCGTCGGCAAGAGTCTCAAGGACCTGAAGGACAAGGCCGGCAAGGCGCTCGGCGCGGAGATGTACAAGGTCGCCCAAGCGGGCAAGATCAGCGAGGTCAGCTACATGTGGCCGCGGCCCGGCAGCACCGACCCGGTTCAGAAGGTCAGCTTCGTCACCAAGGTCGGCGACCAGGTCTGTTACGTCGGCTACTATAAGTAAGCCCCGTCCCGTGAGGCCCTGATATGAGGCACGCCTTGTGCTGGGGCTAAACCTCCGCTACTCGAGGACTACGACGGTTGTCATGCTCGGGAGGAGCGCGACCAACAGGATGGCGAGCACGACACCGCTGAAATTCCCCAGGAAACGTTTCATGGGTCGTCGAAGCAGCTAGCTCGCAGAGCCCGCGGCCGTCGCTGTCGCCTCAAGAGACGGTCCTCGCTCCATGCGGTGGGATGTTTCCCACGCCACCATGGCGCGCTTACGGACTCGGCCCCAGCGGTACTCGCCGATCACGCCGGTCTCACGAATGACACGGTGGCAGGGGATGAGATACGCCAGCGGGTTCTGTCCCAGGGCGCTTCCAACCGAGCGCGCAGCGCGCGGCTGCCCGATCACCGCCGCAAGCTGTCCATAAGTTACCAGGCAGCCTGGGGGCACGCGCAGCAGGGCGCGCCACACCCGGACCTGAAAGGCGGTCCCTCTGACAAACGCCCGCAGGGTCGGACGCTTGCTGTCGGCGTCGGGTCCCCCAAAGATCCTGGACGCGAGGCCTGCTGCGGCTCTGTCGCTCCGTGTCAGGCGGGCTTCTGGCCATTTGCGGTGGAGTTCATCGATCGCCGCGTCACGCCCTTCATCGGCGACGAAGGCGAGATGGCAGACCCCCCGCTCGCTCTCCCCGATCAGACAGTCGCCGAACGGCGTCGCGGCAACGCCGAAGCGGATGTTCAACCCGCTCCCTCTAATCTTCATCTCTCCAGGCGACATCGCCTCAAGGCTGACGCACAAGTCGTGCAGCCGACCCGGCCCAGACAGGCCGGCATCGAGCGCGGCACTGAGCACGTCCTGACCTGCCCTCAGCAGCGCCTTGGCGTGTTCGAGCGTCAGGCATTGCAGGAAATCTTTTGGCGTCACGCCCACCCACGCCGAAAACATGCGATGGAAATGAGACTGGCTCAGCCCTGCGACGTGTGCCAGCTCATCCAGACCGGGCTGCAGCGTGTGATGCTCGTCCAGATATCGGATGACGCGCGCAATGCGTTCATAATCGTTCATGTCGGTATCCTACCGAGGCAAACCTTGCCAATCCACCCGGTTCTTGCTGCAATTTACGGGGTGACCATACGGAATCCCTGATTGCATTTCACCCCCACACACTCGCGGCGGTCTCGGCGATCGTTCTGAGCTTGGCCCGCTGATCCTCTGGCGAGATCGAGTTCCCGATGACCGAGCTAGCGAAGCCGCACTGAGGGGACAGGGCCAGGCGCTCGAGCGGAATGAAGCGGCTCGCCTCACGGATGCGGGCCGAGAGTTCTTCGACGGTCTCCCGCCGGGGTGTCTTCGTCGTCACGAGCCCCAGGGCCACTATCTTGTCTTCAGGGACTTGCGTGAGGGGCTCGAACGTCCCGGAACGCCGGTCATCGTACTCAAGCAGGAGCCGCTGCGCGCGGATGCGGGGAAAGATGCGCGGAGCCAACCAATCATAGCCGCCGGCGACGAGCCAGCGGCTTGCCTGGTTTCCGCGACAGAGATGAAAACCGAAGGTCACGTGGGGGTGGTTGCCGATCACCCGGTTGTCGAGTTCGAGCCCGAGCTCGATCCAGCGATCGGCCAGCCAGCCCCGGCTCTCGTAGAAGCTCCGGTAGCGCGGGTTCATGAGGAGCGTGTACTGCGGCGCATCGAGCTGGATGTAGGTTGCACCGAGTCGCACGAGTTCTTCGACCTCTTCGCGGAGGATCTGGGCGACGTCAGCGAGGAAGTCTTCGAGGTTCGGGTATGCGCTGCCTGAGCGACGGGGATCGTAGAAGTTGGCAAATAGGCTTGGGCTCGGCAGCGTCACCTTTAATACTCGGTCTGTTCGGCCGTGCGCGTACGTGAACTCTTCGGCCGAGAGGAAGCGCTTCCGGCGAAGCTTCCCCACGACCGCGATCGGCGGCCGTTCGACCACCATCTCTCCGAACTCGTCGCTTTGCCACTCCCCCCAGAGAAACGCGTTCAGGTCCCACTCGCTGAAACCTTCGACTGCCGCTGTCATCTGGCTCTGGAAGGAGAGGCGGCGCATCTCTCCGTCGGTCACGACATCGAGCCCGGCCTCTTCCTGAAGGCGGAGGGCCTCATCGACCGCCCGGTCTTCGACCCGCTCGAACTCGGCGGGCGTGATCTCACCGCGGGAGAGCTTCCTTTGCGCCTCGAGGAGCTCGGTGGGCCGCAAGAGGCTGCCGACGACATCTGTGTGCGCGGTGATCATCTTGTAGAATCCCTCGCCCCCCGCGGGGGAGAGGGCAGGGTGAGGGGGCGGTGGCGTTCGGCGATCACGATCCTAACCTGTCGAGAAACTCGCGAACGACCACTGCGGCGTCGCGGTGATGGACGTCCACGTCGTAATTCATCTCTCGCATCGTCTCTTCTGAGATCCGGCCGGCCAATCGTTCGATGGCCGTCCGAAGCTCTGGATGCGCCGCCAGGGTCTGAGCCCGCACAACGGGCATCGCGTCATAAGGCGGGAAATACCGCCGGTCATCCTCAAGCATGAAGAGATCGAGTCCTTTGATGAGCCCGTTCGTTGCATCGCCGGCGATCAGATCGACGGCGCCGCTCGCCAACGCCCTGTAGCTCAGGGTCAGGTCCATCACGCGGGGGGGCTCGGCGAAACGCAAGTGATACGTCCTCGCCAACCCCTTATAGCCATCCTCGCGCTCCAGGAATTCATAGCCGAATGCCGCTTTCCACTTCGGCGTGTAGGCCGCCGCATCCCTGATTGTTTTAAGGCGAAGACGACGCGCGTCCGCAGACCGTATCAGAATCGCAAAGGTATTGTTAAAGCCAGCGCGCATATACCTCGGCGCGATCCGGGGCGACTGGCTGGTGAAAGATGGCGGTGAGCGCCGTTCCGGTATACTCGACGTACAGGTCGATGGCGCCCGCACGCAGCGCTTCCTCGCAAATGAATGTCCCGCCGAGATTCAAGCGGCGATCGACGCGCAGGTCGGTCGCCCGTTCGACAGTCTGGGCCAGGAGCTCCCCGAGGATGACCTGCTCCGTGAAGTTCTTCGATCCGATGATGACCCGCGTCCCCCAGCGTCCTGACAGAGCGAAACTCGCCGTCACGATCAGGGTCAGGGCGATGGCGGTAGCGGCCACGGCCCGGAAGGTCACTCGCCGTTGCCTCGCGGCCCCAGGCGTCAGGCCCCGTTCGAGCCAGCCAAGTGTTGCGTCAACGGCAAGCGCGAGCAGCGCCGCCGGGACCGCACCGGCAAGGATGACGGTTGGGTCGGTCATGGAGAGACCCCGGAAGATATAGTCGCCCAACCCTCCGGCTCCGATGGCCGCCGCAATCGTGGCCGCCCCCACGCCGACGACGGCCGCGACGCGCACGCCGGCGACAATCGTCGGCATCGCCAGCGGGAGCTCCACCTGCAGGAGCAACTGCCGCGCCGTCATGCCCATGGCCACGCCGGCTTCGCGGGCGGCCCGTTCGATGCCGTGGATGCCAGCGACTGTGTTGCGCATGACCGGCAGCAATGCATAGAGGAAGAGGACGATGAGCGCGCTGCGTGCGCCAACGCCCCCGATAAGCGGGACGGCCACCAGGAACCCGAACATGGCCAGGCTGGGCACCGTCTGAACGATGTTGGCGAAGGCCAGGAGTGCCGCGCCCAGTCGGGGCCGCCGGGTCGCAACGATCCCGAGCGGCACGCCGATCGCAATGGCTGTGGCAGTGGCCACCAGCGTAAGCACGACATGCTGACCCAGGGCGCCTAACATTTCGGCGCGATGCGAGATCCAGAAGTCAATGAGATACACGGGATACGACCGGTACGGGCGGCAGCGCCTCGAGGAACATCCGGATCCGAGGATCGCCCGCGCGGGCGATTGCCTCCGGGGTGTCGAGCGCCACGAGCCGCCCCTCTGCCAGCACACCCAGCCTGGTGGCCAGGGCGAAGGCTTCACCCATGTCATGAGTCACCATCACGACCGTCTTGCGGACCCGCTCCTGAATGCGTCGGAACTCCCGGTGCATTTCGGACCGAGTGAGGGGATCGAGCGCGCCGAACGGCTCATCCATTAAGACCACCGGCGGGTCGGCGGCAAGCGCCCGAGCGAACCCGACGCGCTGGCGTTGTCCTCCCGATAGTTCGTGTGGATATCGTCCTTCGTAACTTGCGGGATCAAGGCCCACGAGCTCCAGGAGTTCCGCGCAACGGGCGCGAATGCGGTCCGGCGGCCACCCCTCAAGGTGCGGGACGACCGCGATGTTGCGGCCGATGGTCATGTGCGGAAACAACCCCACTTCTTGGAGCACATAGCCGATTCGCCTGCGCAAGACAATCGGATCCCAGTCCGTTGTCGCGCGGCTCTCGACCCGTACCGTACCAGCACTCGGTAGGAGGAGACGATTGATTAACCGAAGAACGGTCGTCTTGCCAACGCCGCTCCGGCCGACCAGCACAAGCACCTCGCCGCGCACCACGGTGAAGCTGACATCTTCCAAGACGGCGACACCGCTGGAAAGCCGGTAGTGCACACACTCGAATTCAATCGACGCTGCCATGATGTCACCTTACCACGATCTGCGGGCTGGTGTCAGTGAGGGGGGAAGAACGGGTGAAGTAATCAATACATAGGGAAGATCAGGATACGAGAAAAAGGCAAAACTGTTCCTGGGGGTCGGTGAAGCGAGACAAGACCTGGAAACCATGATAGGCGAGCAGTGATTCCATTTGTGACTGGGAATACTTATAACAATTTTCCGTGTGGATGGTCTCACCCTGACGGAAATCGATAGCCAGCCCAAGATCGCCGATCCTTACGCGCTGGTCACGCAAACTGACCAGGTGCATCTCGATGCGGCTGCGCTCTTGATTAAACACCGCCCGATGCCGGAATGCATCCAGGTCGAAATTCGCGGTTAACTCTCGATTGAGGCGCGCGAGGATGTTCAGATTGAACTTCGCGGTGACACCCTGCGAATCATCGTATGCCGCCTCGAGGACAGTGGGGTCCTTGAGCAGGTCAACCCCCAAAAGGAACCGGTCGGCGGATCGCAGGTGATGACGGAGCATAGTGAGAAACCGTGCGATCTCCTCCTCTGTAAAGTTGCCAACTGTGGATCCCAAAAATGCGACCAATCGGGGCTTGCTCGCATGCGTGGCGAGGTAACTCAGGCCATCAGCAAATTCGCCGACCAGCCCCACAATCCGCAGTCGGGGGTATTCTTGTAACAGTTGCCGGACCCCGTTCTCCATGCCGCCCGGCGAAATGTCAATCGCATAATAGGCGAGTCGCTCCTGCCGCGCGAGGCATGGTTCAATCAGGTACCGGCTTTTCGTGGAGCTTCCGCTGCCTAATTCGACCAGGACCAGCTCCGTGGGGCAGAGTTCGATGATTCGGGCGGCCTGGTTCTTCAAAATGGCGGTCTCCACTC
>JACQEV010000190.1 GCA_016200385.1 Candidatus Methylomirabilota bacterium | reverse complement strand
CGAACGATGACGACCCCGCGGACCGGAATCTTCTACCACCCGAGTTTCTCCCGGCGCAGTTACCTGACGGTGGGCAGACGCCTGGCGGATTTTCCGGGTATTCTGCGAGATCTGCTTGCCGGTCCCCAGGTCGTGCTGTTCGAATCCCAGCCGGCGTCCGATGAGCTGATCCTGAAAGTTCACACGCCCGATCTTATCCGGGCGGTGGCCCAAGACCCGCTCTGATCCACCGCGCGCCACTCGGTCGGAGGGGTGGTCGCGGCAGCCGAGCGGATCTGGCTTGGCGAACTTCTCAACGCCTTTGCCTTCATCGGCGCAGGAGGTCACCACGCCGGACGCGACTTCTTCGGCGGGTATTGCTGTTTCAACGATGTCGCGATTGCCATCGAGCGGCTCAGGAAGGTTCATGGATTGCGCCGTGTGGCCATTCTGGACACCGATGCGCACCACGGCGACGGGACCCGGGACATTTACCGCGACGACCCGACGGTCTTGCATATCTGTCTCTGCGGGAGCGATTATGTGTCGGCGGATGGGACAAAAGTGGACGTAGCGGTCTATCGCCGCTGCTTCGAAGCCGGGGCTCGGAGTGATGAGGTCTATCTCGAGGCGGCGGAGGCAGCCTGTGCCAAACGGGTCCCAGACTTTCGTCCGGACCTCCTCGTGTGGTATTTCGGGTTCGACGGACATCGGGGTGATTACGGCGACCTCGGATTGACCGCCACATGCTATAACGGAATCGTCCACTTGGTTCTTGACCTGGCGGGTCAGGTCTGCGGCGGTCGCCTTCTGGTCGTTCTTGGAGGCGGGTCGAGGGCAGACCTGGCCTCGTCGCTGATACCCCCGATTATCGCCTGCCTGGCCGATGCGGCGGGATGAAGAGATGGAACGATCCAAGGTCTTTGAGGCATTTCAGTGGGTGGGCCGGGATCTCTATCACCTGGGTCTGATTACGTCGCATGCCGGCAACATCAGTCTCCGTTCGGGGGAGCGGATCTGGATCACCAGGACGGGCTCGATGCTGGGCCACCTGGAGCCGTATGACCTTATTGAGACTGCGCTGTCGCTCGAGGAATCGGCGCATCCGAAGGCCTCGATGGAGCTGCCGGTTCACCTGGGGATCTACCACGCCACTGCAGCGAAGGCGATCATCCATGCGCACCCGCCGTCGGCGGTTGCCCTGTCCCTGCTTGGTGAGACGATCGTCCCGGCTGACTCGGAGGGAGGCCATATCCTTGGGAACGTTCCGGTGATTGCGGCAGTCAACGTCGTGGCCTCTCAGGAAGTCGCCGAGCGAGCCTCGTCGCTGCTGCAGGCCCATTGCGCCGTCATGGTGAGGGGACATGGAAGCTTCGTCGTCGGTGAAAGCCTCGAAGACGCGTTGAGGATTACCACGACCCTGGAGGCGTCGACGAAGATCCTGCTGCTGGCCAAGGGGGCAGGGTGGAGAGCGTCCTCCTGAGCGAAGACACGCCGTTCTAAACCCGTCGTCAGAACCGCTGGCATCCACGATGTGCCCGGACAGGCCGCGCCGCCCTACATGCCGTTTCACGGTTGAAATCACCGGCGAAACAGCGTATGGTGTCTTGGCTGGCGGCTGGAAGAACGTGCCTGGCGAATGGCTTCTGGGGGGAGTCGATGGCGAGCACGCACATCACCAGATATGATCAAAAAAAGCAGCGCAAGCAGGAATTGAAACAGGAGCGAGCCCTCCAGAAGCAGCGGGCGCAGCAGCGCAAGCTAGCGATGCGGGTCGGCCTCTACGCCGTCATCTCGGCGGTCCTGCTCGTGTCCGCCTACTGGGCCTATGGGAAGATCACCGAGAAGATCACCTGGACGAATGTTCCGATCCTTCCGAGTCCCCATGTTCCCCTCAGCGCCGCTCATCCGCCCTACAATAGCGATCCACCCACCTCCGGACCCCATACGGATGCGTTGGCCGCGTGGGGCGTTCACAACGACCCGCTTGCCAAGGAGGTGCAGGTCCACAATCTCGAGGACGGTGGGGTCGTCATCAACTATTCCTGTCAGGACTGCCCGGACCTCGTCGAGCGGCTGAAGGCAATCACCGGACGGTACGATCGAGTCGTCCTCGCGCCGTACAGCGGCCTGGATCGGAGAATCGCGCTCACGGCGTGGGGTAAGATCGACAAGTTCGACGTGGTCGACGAAGCGCGCATCGTCACATTCATCAAGGCCCACGTCGGAATCGACCACCACCGTGAGAGCGGCTCATAGCTCCTTTCCCCTCAACATCCCCCCTCGCCCTTCAGGGCTGCTCGTCCTCCTTCACCTCGCCGTCATATTCAATGGTGATGCCCCGCTTGACTGATTGAGAGGCGGGGCAGCCTTTCTCGTGGACCTCGATGGCCCGCAAGGCCTCCTCGCGCTTCCCTTTGGGGACCTTGACCATATAGTGGACCGTGATCTTCGTGATCAGAGGCTTGCCGTCCACGTTCTCGATGACCCCCTCGACTTCCGAAGACAAGCGATCTGGGTGTGTCGGGATCTTCCGCGCCGCTAGCGCCACGGCTAGCGTCCCGGTCATTCACCCGGCCACCGCGGCGATAAGGTGGTCGAGGGTCGTGGGCAGCTCCTCCTCCGGCTCCACACCGTAGAACTTCTTGATCCCTCCGTGGACGCCGTATCGCACCGGCTCGGGAAACGCCTCAATGTAGGCCCGCCGGACGGGGCCCTTGTCCTTGACGATCTTAACCTTGGAGACATGGATCAGCTCAGCCATGGGCAATCCTCCTTCAGGGTTGAGGGTAGGTGGGTGCGCCTCCTGTAGATCTTCGTCGGTGCCAGGAGGTCAGTGCTGATCGTAGCCAGAGGGTGCTAGCCAGCAAGAGCTTTCGGGTCTTGCCGAGAGAGATATCCCCGTTGAAGACATCGTAGCGCTCCCGCTCGATCTTGAGCAGGAGGCGGTAGTAGATGGCCCGCATGATCTCTGCGGCCAGGAGCGACCGTGTATCCTCGGCCGGCAACGCGGCCGATGCCGCTCGAAAAAAGTCCCGAGTACGCCCACACTGAAACCGCATCAGCTCCACGAACGCGTCGTTGTAGCTCCCGGCCAGCAGCTCGTCCTCGGTGTAGCCAAACCGCTTGAGCTCATCCTGCTGGAGATAGATTCGCCCCCGACGTGCGTCGAGTGCCAGGTCCCGAAGGATATTGGTGAGCTGAAAGGCGATCCCCAGTCGCTCGGCGTACATCTTCGTCCCCGGGTTCCGATACCCGAAGATCTCGATGCAGATGAGGCCCACAACCGACGCGACCCGGTAACAGTACGAGTATAACTCCTCAAAGGTCGCATATCTGGCGCGCGTGAGGTCCATCTCCATCCCGTTCAGCAGTTCCTGGAAATAGGCCTTTGGAATGTGAAACCGGCGCGCCGCCTGGCCAACCGCGGCGATGACGGGGTGACCGGCGCCGCCGTGAAAGTCGATATCGAGTTCCTGACGCCATCGGGTCAGTGCGGCGGCGGGATCACCTCCGGCCTTCACCTCGTCCACAAGGTCGTCGCTCAGTCGGCAAAACGCATACACGGCGTAGATCGCCTCGCGTTTGGGTTTGGGGAGGAAGAGAAATGCATAGTAAAAGTTGGAGCCACTCGCTTTGGTCACCCTGCGGCTCACCGTTCGAAGCTCATCCGGTTGATGCATGGTCGGTATTATAGAGAGATCACTCCCCGGAGGCAAATTGTAGGGGCGAGGGGACCGGCCCGGTCGCCCCTACACGTGGCTTTTCCATTGACAGGCGTGGAGCGTTTCGTGTAGGCTGCAAGCGGTTTTGGGGCCGTGACGAGAGTGTCTCGCAGAGTTAACCCGAATCCGAAATTAACGGAGCCTCGGATTTCAGACTACTCAGTGGGTGGCGCGGTGAGCGGGCGCCCTCGCCGCCCGCAGCGCAAGGGTCCCACCGGGGGATGGGTGGAGCGGGGAAGACGGGTAAATGAAACGGCTGATTGTGACCGGGGATGATTTTGGTCTGTCGTCGGCAGTCAACCAGGCGATCGTGAGGGCCCACGAGCAGGGTCTGCTGACCAGCGCAAGCCTGATGGTGAACGGCCCCGCCGCCTCCGAGGCAGTCGCCCTGGCCAAGGCGCATCCGAGGCTCGCCGTCGGCCTGCACCTTGTCCTCTGTCAGGGCCGCTCGACGCTTCCGCCCTACATGATTCCAGGTCTCGTCGATGCTGAGGGACACTTCAGCGAGAGCCCCGTCCGTGCCGGCCTTCGGTACTTCTTTCTCAGGTCGCTGCGCCCCCAGCTTCGCCGTGAGATCGAGGCGCAACTCGCGGCGTTTGTGGCCACCGGTCTGGCGATTTCGCATCTGGATGGGCACGTGAACGTTCACCTCCATCCGACCGTACTCGCGATCCTCCTCGAGCTGGCAGGCCGCTACGGGATTCGCGCCATGCGCTTGCCCCTGGACGACCTTCGATCGACTCTGGCTTTGGATACAACGCGCCTCGCCTATAAGTTGTCGCACGCCTTGATCTTCGGGCTGCTGTGCCGTTACGCTCGGGGACGACTTGTGGGAGCAGGGGTCCGCGCGGCCGACCGCGTCTACGGGTTGCTCCAAAGCGGCGATATGAACGAGGCGTTCCTCTTAGGGCTCCTGCCAAGAATTCGGGACGGGCTGGTCGAGTGGTACTGCCATGTCGGGCTGCCGCCCTGTCCAGAGCTTGCGCGTTGGACCCCGACCTATCGACATCGGCAGGAACTCGAGGCCCTCACGAGTGAGCTGGTACTGAAAGCCGTGGCGGCAAATGGCTTCGTCCTGACCTCTTACCGGGAGCTGTTGGAAGGGTCCGCCTCGCCCTCCTCGATCAGCCGCCCACCCTCCGCGATCCGGTAGAGGGTGCCGCGCCACCTGATCCGCCTCCCGGCAACGCTGAGAGTCCAGGCCAGGAAGGTCACGAGATCCCCTGGCAGCAGAAGCGTGAGCTGAGCGGCAGCGCATCGGGACTTGAGAATGAAGGCGCCGACGACATATGCTGCAGCAGCCCTGACCCCGATCGTCGCCGCGGCAGCGACCAGAGCGGCGGGGGAGAAGCGGTTGAGGAAGAGATAGACCAAGGAGAAGATCGTCCCGTGGCTAATTCCGGAGAGGAGGTAGCCGATCGGGCGTGAGGCGCGGTTTGTCCTGCCCCAGCGGACGAGGCGGTCGAACACCTCGCAGAAGCGTGATCGCCCCAGGACACATGCAACAGGGTAGTCAGAGAGGATCAGCCGATAGCCCTGTCGCCGAGCCTCCTGGGCCAGGTGGTAGTCGTCAGCCAGCAGGTCGACAAACGGGATGAAACCGCCGACCTTCTCCAGGATTGTCCGACGAATGGCGAGGGTGGAGCCGAAAGCGAAGGTGACGCCCTCGATGGCATAGGCGGCCATCACGGACGGTGCGAAGGCGCTCTCAATGGCCAATTGCTCGAGCCGCGCAGCGAGACCCTCTGCCCCATCTCCCCGATAGAGGCAGGTGACCAATCCCACGGTCTGATCGAGGAATGGAGCGGCAATGCAGCGCAGATAGTCGGGGCCGACCTTGACATCGCTGTCACTGATGACCACAATCTCATGGGCCGCGACGGGAAGCATCTGTTGCAGCAGGCTGACCTTGCGGTTCGGCCCATAGACCTGTGGGCCGATCACGAGCCGATGCTGATCGACAGGTGATTCTTGGAGCACCCGCTGTAGCAGTGGAATCGCGGGATCCTGAGGGTCGGCCACGCCGAACACCACCTGGTAGACCGGATAGTCCTGGCGGCAGAAATCGCGGCAGTTCTCCGCGAGGTCAGGATCGAGCCCCCTCACCGGCTTGAGCACCGTCACGGCCGGTGCAGCCTCTGAACGTTCGGGGGGGCGCCGAGAGAGGAACTTCAGCGCGCCGACGAGGCAGAGCACCCAGTATGCGGTCGATGCCACCATGAGGCTCAATGTCACCAAGCTGGCAACGCCCATCACTCCTCCTCTCGGGGCCATCATACTGTAGATCGGCCAGGGGGTATAGCTCGAAAATGTCGAGTAGATGGCCACGAGTATTGCTCTCGAATGAAAAGAAGTTGACACCTACGCTTTTCGTACCCATATACTTATGCCGTTCCAATCTCATCGCCCAAACGAGAACATGACACATAGGAAAGGAGCATAGGATGGGGCACTGGTCGCGAATCGTCGTGACCTGGTGGACCGCGGCCGCTGTGATCGCCGTCGGCGCCTCGGCTGTGGTCGCAACAGATCAAGAGAACGCTATCGTCAAAGAGGAATTCTTGGTCCAGGGAAGGGACCATGGGATCAAGCTGTTCGTTCGGGAGAAGCGACTGGCGAACTTGCCAAAAATCAGCAGGGACAACGTCGTCCTCTTTGTCCATGGCGTTTCGAGTCCCGCCTCGGTTATCTTCGACTTGGCCCTTCCAGGTTACTCGTGGGTGGAGTATGTGGCCGAGCGCGGCTTTGACGCCTTCACCCTGGATATCAGGGGGTTCGGGCGTTCGACGCGGCCCCCAGAGATGAAGGAGCCACGAGATCAGAATCTTCCGCTTGTCCGGGCAGATCAGGTGATGCGGGACATCGATGCGGCTGTCGATTACATCCGCTCCAAGCGAAAGGTGGATAGGGTGAACATGATCGGATTCTCCATTGGCGCGTCCTGGTGTGCCCTCTATACCACCCTACACCCGGATAAGGTGAACAAACTCGTCATGTACGGCGCGGTCTACGGGAAGAACCCGGCCTTTGTCAAGGCGTTTGGCGACCCCGCCAACCCGGACCGGCCCTATTATGAAATGGGGGGGTACCGCTACGTGCCACGGCGTGAGATGCTGGATCGCTGGGACGGCTGGATCAAGCCGGAGCTACGGGATGTCTGGCGCGAAAAGGAAGTGATCGACACCTGGATTGACTCCGTGTTTGCGTCCGACCCCACGGCGAAACAGCGGAGCCCTGAATCGATCCAGGTCCCCAACGGCCCGTACATCGATTGGCACGAGATTCACGCCGGCCGATCGTTATTCGACCCAGCGAAGATCAAGGTTCCGACCATGATCGTGCGGGGGAGCGCCGAGGAGCTGATCAGCAGTGACGCCGCAGATGAACTGCTCCAGAAGCTGAGTTCGGCGCCGTACAAACGCCGCATAGATATCGGCGATTCAACTCATTACACATTGCTCGAGAAGAATCATCTCCAGCTCTATCGAGGCGTTCAGGCCTTCCTGGAAGAATGAAGCGCCCCACATTCGGTGCTGACGCCATCAGCTTAGCCGCTTTTGTTTCCCCTCCTTGGTAAGGAGGGGTTAGGGGAGGTAGGATTCTGGTATGCTCCAACCATCGAGCTCGTCATTGCGAGCGCTCAAAGGGCCTGCCCTGAGCCCCGACGAAGGGCGCGAAGCAATCCCTCCGAATGCGGATTGCAGATTTGGGATTCCAGATTTGTAGGGGCGCTGCTTGCTGCGCCCTGTTGGGGATATCCTTGGATTAGCTGTGGTGAGAGGATCCGGCGTCATCAAAGCAAAGATCGTCAAACAGCCAAAGCGGGTCCCCCTCTGGCTCCGGCGCCTCGGCATGGTCAAGGCGGAGCTGAAGGGCGCGCATTTTCCCCGCAATGCCGACGAGGGGTTTCGACAGGCTGCGGCGCTTTCGGCGGCCAATCTCCGTCTCCTGAAGGCAGAAGTTCGATCCGGTCTGGCGAAGGCCGACGAAAGGCAGGTCGAGGCTGCGATGCAGCGCTTGTTAGCCCGCCTGTCCCATGCCGACACCAGGTGGACCCTCCGCTGGAAGAGGGAGCGTGCGCGCTGCTTCAAGCGATAGCCTTATCGAGGCAATGCGCCGCTCGGTGGAGTGTTTCGGACGCGAGCGGGTAACCTACGCGCTGATCGGCGCCTGGGCGATTGCCGTCTGGGGGAGGCCAAGAGCAACGACGGATGTGGACTTTCTGGTGATGGTTGATGAGAAGGACTTCGAACACCTGGCCCGCAAGTTGGCCCTGGCAGGTATGGAGGTGGATGAGGTCTGGCGGCAGTGGAACCCGATGCTCAGAGCGATCCAGGTTCGCCTTCGGTTCCATGGTGTAACCGTTGATGTTCTGCGCCCCCGTGACGCCCATGATCTTCAAGCCTTGAAGCGGAGGGTGAAAAAGCGGATGGAAGGCCGATACTACTGGGTTGTTGCCCCTGAGGACTTGATTCTCCAGAAGCTGAAGGTGGGTCGTCCAAGGGACTTCGAGGACGCCCTCAGCGTTCTTGAACGTTCCGCCAGGTTACTGAATCACGCGTACCTTCGCAGATGGGCTAGACGACTTCGGGTGTTGGAAGAACTGGATTACATCTTCGCCGTATGAGGTTCCCTCCAGCAGCGGCCTAAGCCTGGCTGAGGCGAACGCACCGAAAAGCTTTCCAACGTCATTGCGAACGCCTGAAGGGCCTGCCCTGAGCCCCGACGAAGGGCGCGTGACAATCTCGCTGAATTCAGATGGCCGATGTGGGATTATGGATTTGTAGGGCGCTTTCACACCAAGGGAAAACCTGTCTACGCCTTCGTAGGGTCGAGAACCCGAAGGCGGGAAAAGTAGGTCCGATAGTAGCCGCGATCTCGTGTGAGCAGGCGCTCGGCTTGGAAAAGAGCATGGGCGCCGATTAGGAAATCGGCCGCCACGCGCTCGCGCTGCCCCCCTCGGT
>JACQEV010000197.1 GCA_016200385.1 Candidatus Methylomirabilota bacterium | reverse complement strand
GAGGCTCTCCCTATGAGAGCCTCTTGTGTTGTTGTGGAAGAGATGGTTGCGCACACGGTCATTGTGTTCTGAGGCGTCGAACTCAAGCCGGATCGTAAACGTTCGCCGGGATAGGGAGCTTAATCATGAGGCGGAGCCTTCCTCTTGCTGTATGCGTAACAGCCGTCGTCTTGATGGGCTTTGCCGCCTCGATTTGGCGGGGAAGACACGATGCTCTGGCCCAGCCCCCGCGCGCGACCTGGGGGGCCGAGGAGGGCAGGGAGTGCATCCAGTGCCATACCACGCAGAACGTGGGCCTTGTCGAGGAGTGGCGTCTCGGAGCGCACGGGCAGAAGGGGGTGAACTGCTTCGACTGTCACCGGGCAGAGAAGGGGGATCCGGACGCGTTCGATCACGAGGGGGAGCTGATTGCCGTGATCGTGTCGCCCAAAGACTGCGCCCGCTGCCACCAGAAAGAGGTGGACGAGCAGAAGGGGAGCCATCACGCCAAGGCCGGCCAGATCCTGGCGTCGTTGGATAACTTCCTGGGTGAGGTGGTCGGGGGCCCGCCGGCAGTGGCCGTCGGGTGCTATCAGTGTCATGGCTCCACCATCCGGGTCCTGCCGGAGGGTAAGTTCGACCCGGAGACCTGGCCTAACACCGGCATCGGCAGGATTAACCCTGACGGGAGCTGGGGCAGTTGCAGCGCCTGCCACACCCGACATCGCTTTTCCAAGGCCCAGGCGCGGGAACCCCAGACCTGCGGGAAGTGTCATCTGGGACCGGACCATCCCCAGATCGAGGTCTATCAGGAGTCCAAGCACGGGATCCTCTGGGAGGCCAATAAGCGCAACCTGAATATCGAGCGCGACAAGTGGACCGTCGGTGTGGACTATACCGCGGCGCCAACCTGTGCGACCTGCCACATGAGCGCGACCCCGACCCTCGGTGTGACCCACGACGTAGGGGAACGCATCAGTTGGACGCTCAGGCCCGCGATCTCCACCAAACTGAACATGATCGTGTTCGAGGATCTGTGGAAGGAAGATCTGCCCGAGGGGGTCCCGCTCCCGAAGGTGGGGGAGAGTATCAAGGCCAAAGATGGCAAGGTCCGTAAGGTTGTCCAAGTCCTGACCTGGAAACAGCGACGGGAACGGATGCAGGATGTGTGCAGCCAGTGCCACTCCACCGGCCAGGTGACCGGCTTCTACAAGCAGTTTGACAATCTCGTGGATCTGTACAACGAGAAGTTCGCGCGGCCGGCCACAGCGATCATGCAGGAGCTGACCAAGGCCGGCAAGATTACCCCGGCCCCCTTTGATGAGAAGCTTGACTGGATCTACTATGAACTCTGGCATCACGAAGGGCGGCGGGCTCGCCACGGCGCCTCCATGTCCGGGCCGGACTATGCCTGGTGGCACGGCATCTACGAGGTGGCGAAAACCTTTTATTTGC
Organism: Candidatus Methylomirabilota bacterium; assembly: GCA_016200385.1. GTDB lineage: Bacteria > Methylomirabilota > Methylomirabilia > Methylomirabilales > Methylomirabilaceae > Methylomirabilis. The sequence goes on along the minus strand of JACQEV010000197.1, from coordinate 8,665 downwards.
ACTTCATCCCGGAGGTGAAGCAGGTGGCTGGCGAGCCGTTGGCCACGCAGCTCCTGGACAAGTACGTCTACTCCCAACCTGGCCACAAATGGCACAAGGAGGGAATGAGCAAGGACCAGTTGCAGAAGATCCAGGATTTCTACAAGAGCCGGTATGGCGAGCAGAAATAGATCGGGGTCGGAAGGAGAACGAAAGTGAATCTGTTGTCGGGTGGGCCGACTTTCCCTTTTCGAGCGTGAAGGAGGGAGTAACTTTGCAGATAGAAGAGCGGGTTGATCAGGGACGGCGATTGGTGAATCTGTTCCTCGGGACAAGCCTTGGCGCGCTGTTCATCTCTATCTTCTATCCGATCGTAAAGTACCTGAGCCCGCCAAAGCTCGCAGAGCCGACCTCGTTCAGCGTGACCATCCCCTGGAAGGCCACGGAGGTGAAGGTGAACTCTGGGCGGGTCTTCCGTTTCGGAAGTCGGCCAGGGCTCCTCATCAAGACGCCGGCTGGCGAGCTGAAGGCCTTTTCAGCGATCTGTACGCACCTCGACTGCACGGTGCAGTATCGGGAAGATCGGCAGGTCATCTGGTGTGCCTGCCACAACGGCGTGTACGATCTGAACGGGAAGAACATCAGCGGTCCGCCGCCCCGGCCCCTGGACCCTCTACAGGTGAAGATGCGGGGGGACCAGATCACTGTCATGAAGGCGTAGTGTGGGATGAGCGTCAACCGCGTCGTGGATTGGCTCGAGGAGCGGATTGACCTCGGGGCATTCAGGCATCTCCTCCAGGAGAAGGTCGTCCCGGTCCACCACCACACCATCTGGTACTACTTCGGGGGGATGACCCTCTTCCTTTTCGTGATCCAGGTCGTGACCGGGATCCTCTTGACCTTTTACTATCGGCCCAGCGCCGAGGAGGCGTACGAGAGCGTCCAGTTCCTCATGACCGAGGTCCAGTTCGGCTGGCTTGTCCGGTCGATCCACAGTTGGTCCGCCAACCTGATGGTGGCGACCATGATGATCCACCTGTTCAGCGTCTACCTCACCCAAGCCTACAGGAAACCGCGGGAGCTGACCTGGGTGACGGGTATGCTCCTATTCGCCATCGTCCTGACGTTTGGGTTCAGCGGATACCTCCTGCCATGGAATGTCCTTTCCTTTTTCGCTACCAAGGTCGGGACCAACGTGGCTGGCCAAGTCCCGGTCGTCGGTCATACCCTGGTCAGGTTCCTCAGGGGTGGCGACGAGGTCACAGGCGGGACCCTTTCGCGCTTCTATGGGCTCCACATCGCTATCCTGCCGTTGCTGACCACGCTGATCCTTGGCCTCCACCTGTTCCTGGTCCAACAGCAGGGGATGAGCGTTCCGCCGGACGTGGAGCGGGCCTCTGCCCAGCAACCGATCAGGACGATGCCGTTCGCCCCCAATTTCCTGCTGAGGGACCTCTTCGGCTGGTTCGCCGCACTGGGAGTGCTGGCTGCGCTGGCGGCGATCTACCCATGGGAGCTTGGGCAGAAGGCTGACCCCTTTGCGTCCGCGCCTGCCGGCATCCGCCCGGAATGGTACTTCGTCTTCATGTTTCAGACGCTGAAGTATATTCCGGCCAGGGTCGGCCCGTTTGATGGCGAAGTCCTGGGAGTCATGGGGTTCGGCCTGGGCGGGCTGTTCCTCTTCCTGGTTCCCTTTCTCGACAAAAGGGCCGCTCTGGGCGAGCCTAGCCCGCTTTTTCGATGGACCGGGATCGGCATTATCCTCTACATCGCCGTGTTCACTGCTCTAGGGTACCTTGCACCGGGTCCCAAATGAGGCAGTCATGAGGATCGCCCTACGAGTCGCCCTTTTCGGATTTCTCATGGCCGCCCCCTGTCTCCTGCTACCCGTCCCCTCTGCGGAAGCGATGCATGCCTGCATCGACTGCCACAAGGGGTTGAAGGAAGAGCGCCTCAGCCGTCCGGTCAAGAAAATCGCTGATGACTACCACATGATCCGAGGACTCAAATGCCAGGACTGCCACGGGGGCGATCACACCGCCTTCGACAACAAGGAGGCCAGCCACAGCCGCGCCAAAGGGTTCCTCGGTAAACCGAAGCGGCAAGATATCCCAGCATTCTGCGGGAAGTGCCATAGTGATCCCCGCTACATGCGGAAATTCAATCCAAAGATTCGGACTGACCAGGTGAAGGAGTACTACACCAGCGTTCACGGCCAAAAGCTGCGCGAGGGTGACAAACACGTTGCCGTCTGCATCAGTTGCCATGACGTGCATGCCATTCGCGCCATCAAGGACCAGGCGGCCTGGACGTATCCCATCCAGGTTGCCGAGACCTGTAGCCGATGTCACGCTGACGCCAAGTACATGAAAGACTACAAGATCCCTACGGATCAGTTGAAGAATTATGAGAAGAGTATCCATTATGAGGTCTTGACCAAGAAGGGTGACATCTCTGCTCCCACCTGCCCGAGCTGCCACGGGAACCACGGCGCCACTCCTCCTGGGGTCGATTCGGTGGCCAATGTCTGCAGCAACTGCCATGCTGCTGTGGCGGAGCTGTTTGCGAAGAGCGTGCACGAGGAGGCGTTCAGCGATCTTGGGCAGCCCGCATGCGTCACGTGCCACGGCAATCACGAGGTTCTGAAGCCGTCGGATGAGCTGCTGGCCGGAGGGAAGGACACCCCTTGCGCCACGTGCCACGAGGAGAACTCCTCGGAGCTCAAAAAGGCCAACGAGATCCGGACCCTTCTCCAGGACCTCGCCAAAGGCATCGACCGGGCCGAGGCGATCCTGACCAGGGCGGAGCACGCAGGCATGGAGGTAGGTCCTCCTCGATTTGAGCTCATTGAGGCGAAAGACGCTCTGATCAAGGCCCGGGCGGAAACACATTTGGTCAAAGTGAAGAGGATCAAGACCCTCACCACCCCTGCGGTCGTGATCGCAGAGAAGACTGTCAAGAAGGGCCAGGAGCTGATGGTCCAGTTGCAGTTCCGCCGCAAGGGGCTGGCGGCCTCTCTGCTCGTCATCGCGGCTGCGCTCATCGGGCTCTTCTTCAAGATCCGAGAAGTCGATCGTCGGGGACCTTCCGGATAACAATGCGCCCGCTGTTGACAATTGACATGAGTGAACGGAGCGGATTAGAGTCCGCCCATGCGCGATATCGGGCAGAGGCTCATTAGGCCAAACATAGCGATTCTCTTCATGGCGGTGCTGCTCCTACTGCCGGCCGATCTCTTATGGTCGGCCGAGTCACCCGAAGGCGACCGAGAACAAGGACACCGCCTGTTCGAGGAGAAGCGGTGTATCCAGTGCCACGTCCCGCCGGGTAAACCGAAGGAGATCGGCCCGCCCCTGGCAACGTTGCAGCGGCGGCAGGGACTGCTTGAGCTGGCTGGTCGGTTGTGGAATCATGCGCCGGCTATGCAACTGCAGTTCGCCGAACGCGGAAAAGCCTGGCCGACGCTCAGCAGGAAGGAGATGGCCGATCTCGCTGCCTTCCTTCTCGCGCGGCCAGGCGCGGATCCGCCGGGGAGCGTGGCAAGGGGCCAGGTGCTCCTCTTGAAAAAGGGGTGCCTGAAGTGTCATCGCTTCTTTGGGGAGGGGGCTGGAGTCGGCCCGGATCTGAGCCGCAGCACCGTGTACAACAGCCCACTCGACTGGGCCACAGGCGTCTGGGACCATGCTCCCAAGATGCGCGCCAAGGCGGAGCAGTTGGGAACAGAGTATCCACGTTTCGAGGCGGATGAGATGGTGGACCTGGTGACATTCCTGAAGACATCGGCTGACCGCAACAAGGGGACCCGTTGAGGGTTCCTTGTTGGAAACCATTCAGATGAAAGGAGGTAGTGATGAAACATAAAGCCGGGATGATCGCATCGCTGGTCCTACCGTGCTTCCTGGGCGTGGCTTTCTCTGTGGGGTATGGATTCGCCCAGGACGACATAGAAGAAAAACCAGGGAAAAAGCCCAAGATCCCGGCCCCCTTTACCTTTGAGCAGAAGGAGAAAGATGAGGACGGCAAATTAAGTTCGGGGAAGGTGACATTCGATCACAACATTCACTCAGGGAAGGCCGAGAAGTACAAATATGACCCGAAGTATGAGGCGAAAGCGAAGGAAGCGAAGTGCGCCACCTGCCATAAGGGCAAGGGTCCAGAGAAACTCTTCCAAACCAAGAAGGGAAAGACCCCCGATATGAACATGAAGGCCTATGTGGATGGGAAGCGATGCGGCAAGTGTCATAACGGGGACGATTCATTCAAAATCTATCCTGTAAAGGAGAAGGAAAAGGAAAAGGAGACCTGCCAGAAGTGCCACAAAGAAGAGAAAAAAGGGTAGCCCCACCTCTGTGCGGGACTGAGCATAGCCTCCAAGTCTGAACCTGGGGCCAGCATGAGAGTTTGCTGTGGAAGTCACCTCTTGCCTTGCTTGTCCTTGGTGAACTTACGCATAGTGGGCTTGTGACCGTGGGTTGCGGTTGCGCATTTTTCACTTGAAACGCTGTTTCCCGGTCTGGGGAGAAGTTATTGCGGGTTGTTTTCTCGCGCTCCTTCTGATCGGGGTTCTGGATGTGTATGCGGCGGTTTCCGAGGAGCCGCCCGTCTCCGACGAGGAGTGTCTAGGCTGCCACGACGAGGTCGATCGTGCTCCCTTGGCACGGTCCCCGCATAAAGCACAGGTCTGTGCCGACTGTCATGTGGGCATCACGGAGACCCCGCACGAGGAGAAGCTCCCTCCGGTCTCGTGCCAGAAGTGTCACGTTAAGTTGTCACAGGTCTTTGCCGGCAGCATCCATGCGCCGGCGGAGGCGGAGGTCGAGTGCCAGAGCTGTCATGGAACCCATGCGATGAGGCGGGCTGCCGAGCTGGGGGCGGAGCCGTGCCGGGAGTGTCACGGGCAGGTGACACGGGAATACCTGGGAAGTGTCCATGCGAAAGCACTTGCCAGGGGAAGTCAGGACGCCGCGCTCTGCTTCGATTGTCATGGGGAGGCTCATCGCCTCCGCAGTCACAAAGATCCCCAATCGCCCACCTTTCATTCTCGCACCGCTGAGACCTGCGGGCATTGCCACGCCGACCGCGCCATCGTGGAGCGCGGGCGGATCCCTATTCCGCAGGCCTATCAACTGTATCAAAAGAGCGTCCACGCTCGGGCCGTGGCGGCCGGGAAACAGGCCGCCACCTGTAACGACTGTCACGAGAGTCATGACCTCCGACGGGCGAATGATCCCAGGTCGTCCATCTATCGGGACAATATCCCCCGGACCTGCGGCCAGTGTCACGCCAAGGAAGCGAAGGCATATCTCGAAAGCGTCCACGGCATCGCCGTGACAAATGGAGTGACCAAGTCGCCGGTCTGTGCCGACTGTCACGGGGAGCACTCCATCGCCGCGGCTCGCGATCCGGCCTCCCGTGTGAGCGTCGCGGCCGTGTCCAAGACCTGCTCGAGTTGCCACGAGGCACAGGGGATCATTGAGAAGTATGGGATCCCGAGCGGCCGGCTTGAGACCTATGCCGAAAGCTTTCATGGCCTCGCAGTCCGGGGCGGATCAGGGGTCGCGGCGAACTGCGCGAGTTGCCATGGGACCCACAACATTCTCCCTTCCTCCAATCCTCACTCCACCATCAATCCGCTGAACTTGCCACGCACCTGTGGGCAGTGTCATCCAGGTGCCGGCGTTCAGTTGGCCAGCGCAAAGATCCATGTGGCGCCCGGCTTCGGGGAGCATCCTTTGGCGGCCCTGATCCGGCGTCTCTATCTCGGGATCATTCTCGTGACGATCGGTGGAATGAGCCTGCACAACGGGCTGGACTTCGTGACGCGCCTGCGAGAGCGCTGGCGGGCAGACATGCTAGGTGAGCGCGCGAGGTCCCATGTTGCCCCGGAGGTAGCGGGTCGGCTCTTTGAGCGCCTGACGGTCAACGAGCGTATCCAGCACCTCGTCCTGCTGTCCACCTTCACGATCTTGGCAATCAGCGGCTTTGCGCTGAAATTCCCGGAGGGCTGGTGGGCGCGACCATTGGTCTGGATCGAGCGGGGCTATGCTATCCGGGCCTGGACCCATCGGATCGCGGGAGTCCTCCTGACCCTGGCAGCCGTGTATCACCTGGTCTATGTCTTCGGCACACAGCGGGGACGATCCCAGCTACGGGCGATGCTGCCGGGGTTCCGGGACGTGAAAGAGGCATTGTGGACGTTGGCGTTCAACCTGGGCCGGCGCCAGTCGCTGCCGCGCTTCCAGCGGTTTAACTATGTTGAGAAGCTGGAGTACTGGGCGGTGGTCTGGGGCACATTCGTGATGGCCGCCACCGGCTTCATCATGTGGTTCCAGTCGGCGGTCCTTCGGCGCTGGCCTCTTCTCACCATCGACGTGGCCACAGTCATCCATTACTATGAGGCTTGGCTGGCAACGCTTGCCATACTCGTCTGGCACTTCTATAGCGTGATCTTCCGGCCGGACGTGTACCCGATGAGTTGGGTGTGGCTGTCTGGGAAGCTGACCGGGGAGCAGATGGCCGAGGAGCATCCCGCCGAGTTGGATGAGATCCTGGCGACAGAGACCGGAGCGAGGGCTCAGGCACATGACGACACGTCGAAGCCCTTAAGTAGCTGAGAGGAGAGGAATCGATGGCTGAACAGCGGCCCACCCGGCGCTGGTGGGGACGCATCTCCTTGATCACTACGGCTATCGCTCTAGGCATTGGTAGCCTCGCGCTCACGGGGCTCTACAAGCTCAGTGCGAGTCCGCTTCTCTGCAACTCCTGCCATATCATGAAACCCTACGTCCAGGCCTGGAAGACCTCCAAGCACAACAACGTCCCTTGCGTTGATTGCCACTATCCCCCTGAGCTTCGCGGGACACTCTGGGTCAAATACCAGGCCCTGGCCCAGGTGGCGAAATGGGCAACGCAGACCTATAACTCGAAGCCCTTCGCCGAGGTAGAGGACGCGAGCTGCCTTCGTTCGGGTTGCCATGAGCGCCGCCTGCTCGAGGGCAAGGTCGCCTTCAAACGACAGATCATCTTTGACCATGCGCCCCATCTGAAAGGAGTGCGCAGAGGACGGCAGCTCCGGTGCACGAGCTGCCACTCCCAGATCGTAGTGGGGAATCACATTGAGGTCACCGTCACTACCTGTTTCCTCTGTCACTTCAAGGGGATGAAGACCCCGAGGGAGTTTCACCCCCTCGGCGGCTGTCCCCTGTGCCATACTCCGCCTAAGGGAGACATCGAGGTGGGTCCCTTCACCTTCAACCACGACTCGCTGGTGAAGCGTGGGGTCGCATGTGTGAAGTGCCACCTCAATGTGGTCGAGGGGAACGGGGAGGCCCCCAGAGAGCGCTGCTACACGTGCCACAACCAGCCGGAGAAGCTCGAGAAGTACGCCGACACCCCATTCATCCATGATTTCCACGTGGCCAGGCACAACATCGAGTGCACCCGATGCCACAGCGAGATCAGGCACAAGCTCCCGCCCCCCATTGGGTTGACTGTGAGCTGGCTCCTGGAGTGGCTAACTGAGCCCACCAGCGCCGAAGCAGCGGACCGGATTGCACAAGCTCAACCGAGGGGCCTTGGGCGGCCGCCCGCAGAGAAAATGCCGGAGGCTCATCCCCCTCCCAGAGGAAAGCGCGAGCTCGAATGCAAGATCTGCCATCAGGCCACCCACCGTGGGGTTCTCCAGATGTACATGGGCATCGGGGGAAAAGGCACGCCGATGATCCCCAGCCACATGCTGCAAGTGAGGGTGGAGTGTGTGGCCTGCCATGTGGAGCCAGAGCGGGAAAGCACAGAGGCCGCAATCGTCGGGCAGACGTTCCGGCCATCGGAGCGTGCCTGTCTGGAGTGCCACGGCGGGCAGTACAAGGGGATGCTGGACAACTGGTCCAAGACCATCGATAGCATGACGACTGCGGTCAAGGGCAAGCTCGTGCCGGTGGAGCAGGCCCTGGCGGCGACCGCGCCGAATCACCCCCAGTTGGCGAGGGCCAGGAGGTTGGTCGCCGACGCGAGCCAGAATGTGAACTTCGTCAAGCGAGGCAAGGGGGTTCATAACGTCTTCTTCGCCGCGGACCTTCTGAAAGTCGCCAATAGCTACCTGGACGAGTCTATGGTGGCCATAGGGAAGCCGCCCGCGAAGAGTTCAGAGGAGACCCTCGTCCGGGGCGGCTATTGCGCCGTTCTGTGCCACAAACAGGCGGGGGTGGAAGCTCCGGAGGAGGTGAAGTTTGGAGCCGAGACGGTCCCCCACGTACGCCATGTGACCGACTTCGGGGTCACGTGCACGGCCTGTCACTCTGCCGAGCAGCACCAGGAAGTTACCGCGACCAGGGATTCTTTCCTGAGCTGCCATCACAAGGCTGGAAACAAGAACGAACGCTGCCTTGCCTGCCATAAGATCCAAGAAGCATTCTTCACCGGTACCGTCGAGGTAGAGGGGGTTGAGCCGACACCGGGCAACCACGCGGAGCTGACGGACTGCGTCGGATGCCACAACGTCCAGGTCAAGCATTCGCGCCAGGCCGTGACGAAGCAGTGTCTGGAGTGCCATGACGAGACTTACCTGAAGCCGCTGCAGGACTGGGTGAAGGGGATCGAGCGAGGGCTGAAGGAGGTCAGGGGGCTCGTGCGGAAGGGGGAAGCCCGCCTTCGGAGAGCCAGAAAGGATTTAAAAGCGCCCGAGGCG
>JACQEV010000196.1 GCA_016200385.1 Candidatus Methylomirabilota bacterium | reverse complement strand
TACGAAGCAACCCCCATCGACCTCGAGTGTATCGGACGCGGCCGATGGGCGTCTTCACGAACGCGGAGTCGGCCGAGCGGATCGGGTATGGTGTGAACCGGCATCTCAACACCAACTGGAAGGAGCATCCCCTTCGGCGAATTCAACAGAACTCTTGACGTGATCCCCTTTTCCAAATTAAGGTACTGAGAACAACTATAGCGAACGCACGAAATGGTGTTACATTGCCCCGAAATAGATTAGCCGCGCTCGTTGGAGACCCTGGTATGAAGTGTCCTCGGTGCCAAGCCGAGAATCCCCCAACTCAGAAATTCTGTGGCGAATGTGGTGCGCGGCTTGCGGCCGTCTGCACCACCTGCGAGGCGTCTAATCCCCCTGGGCAGAGATTCTGTGGCGAGTGCGGGGCACTCCTAGTCCAGGCTGCCCCACCGAAGAAGTTTGGTTCCCCGGAAAGCTACACCCCGAAGCACCTCGCCGAGAAGATCCTCACCTCCCGAAGCGCCCTCGAAGGTGAGCGGAAGCAGGTCACCGTCCTCTTCGCCGACCTTAAGGGCTCCATGGAGCTCTTGGCCAACCGGGACCCTGAGGACGCAGGCAAGCTCCTGGATCCCGTCCTCGAGCGGCTGATGGAGGCCGTGCACCGCTACGAGGGGACCGTCAACCAGGTGATGGGCGACGGCATCATGGCCCTCTTCGGCGCTCCTCTGGCCCACGAGGATCATGCCATCCGGGCGTGCTATGCGGCGCTTGCCATGCAAGAGAGCGTGAGCCGGTTCGGCGACGAGGTCCAGCGCGCCGGAAGGGTGCCGGTGCAAATCCGCGTCGGACTCAACTCCGGTGAGGTGGTCGTCCGGTCAGTGGGGAGTGACCTCCGGATGGACTATACGGCGGTTGGGCGAACCACTCATCTGGCGGCACGCATGGAGCAGATTGCCAAAGCCGGTTCGGTACTGATCACCGCGGCGACGCTGAAGCTCGCCGAGGGGTACGTCCATGTGAAGCCCCTGGGCCCGGTCCCCGTAAAAGGACTGGAGTCCCCGGTCGAGGTCTATGAAGTCATGGGGGCAAGCCCGGTGCGGACGCGGCTCCAGGCTGCCGCCCTCCGCGGCTTCACGCGCTTCGTCGGGCGCCAGGTGGAACTTGAGGCCCTTCGCCAGGCTCTCGCGAAAGCCCGGGCCGGCCACGGTCAGGTGGTGGCGCTCGTGGGGGAGCCCGGTGTGGGCAAGTCGCGCCTCTTCTGGGAGTTCACCCATTCCCCCCAGACCCACGGCTGGCTCATCTTGGATAGCGGCTCGGTCTCGTACGGCAAAGCCACCCCTTATCTCCCGGCCATCGACCTTCTCAAGGGCTACTTCCAAATCGAGGCACGGGACGACTCGCGGAAGATCCGTGAGAAGATCACTGGGAAGCTTCTGACGCTCGACGAGGCCCTCCGGCCGGTGCTGCCCGCTTTTCTCGCGCTTCTGGACGTCCCGGTCGACGACTCGCAGTGGCAGGCCCTCGATCCCCGTCAACGCCGCCAGCGGACGCTGGATGCCGTCAAGCGCCTCCTCCTCCGGGAGAGCCAGGCGCAGGCCCTCTGTCTCGTGTTCGAGGATCTGCACTGGATCGACCCCGAGACCCAGGCGCTCCTCGACAGCCTCATCGGGAGCTTGCCGACGACCCGGCTCCTCCTCCTGGTCAACTATCGCCCCGAGTACCAGCACGGCTGGGGAGGGAAGACCTACTACACGCAGCTCCGGATCGATCCTCTTCCTCCCGAGAGCTGCGACGAGCTGCTCCAAGCCCTTCTCGGGGACGATGCCCGTCTTCAGCCGCTCAAGCGGCTCCTGATAGACCGGACCGAGGGAAACCCCTTCTTCCTCGAGGAGAGCGTCAGAACCCTGGTGGAGACCGCTGTCCTGGTCGGTGGGCGGGGTTCCTATTGCCTCGCCAGGCCGCTCGAGGTGATCCAGGTGCCGGCCACGGTGCAGGCCGTGCTGGACGCCCGGATCGACCGCCTCCCGCCCGAGGAGAAGCGCCTGCTCCAGTCGGCAGCGGTCATCGGCAAGGATGTTCCCTTTGCCGTCCTCCACGCCATTGCCGACATGCCTGAGGACGAGCTTCAGCCGGGGCTCGCGCATCTTCAGGCCGCGGAGTTCCTCTACGAGGCGAGCCTGTTTCCTGACCTCGAATACACCTTCAAGCACGCCCTGACCCACGAGGTGGCCTACGGGAGCCTCCTCCAGGAGCGACGGCGCGCGCTCCACGGGCGAATCCTGGCCGCCATCGAGGCGCTCCATGCCGCCCGCCTTGCCGAGCATGTCGAGCGGCTAGCCCACCACGCCCTGCGCGGCGAGCTATGGGACAAGGCGGCGGTGTACTGTCAGCAGGCTGGCGTCAAGGCCGCCCTTCGCTCCGCCAACCTGGAGGCAGTGACCTACTATGAACAGGCGCTCGATGCGCTTGGACATCTGCCAGAAGACCGCGACACGATCGAGCAGAACATCAACATCCGGGTGGACCTCGGTCCCATCCTGACGGCGCTCAAGGGCCCTGGGTCCCCCGAGGTGGAGGAGGCTTACACCAGGGCGCAAGAGCTATGCGAGCGCCTCGGGGAGACGACCCAGCTCTTTCCGGTCCTCTGGGGGTTGTGGTACATGCACTTCTGGCGGGCTGAGCTCGGGGCGGCGCGCGAGCTGGCAGAGCAACTGCTGGCGGTGGCCCGGCAGGCCCAGGACCCGGGGTTCCTCCTTGAGGCCCAACATACGCTCTGGCCCACCTTGTTCGATCTCGGGGAACTGGTGTCTTCCCGGGAGCACTGGGAGCAGGGCATCGCCCTCTACGACCCCCAGCAGCACCGCTCCCTCGCCTTCGTCTACGGCAGTCACGACCCTGACGCGTGCGCCCGCTGGCACGCGGGCAGAACCCTCTGGTTGCTCGGATATCCCGACCAAGCCCTGAAGATAAACCGGGATTCGATCAGGACGGCGCGGGAGCTGGCCCACCCCCTCACGATTACCTTTGCCCACCACTATTGTGCCGTGCTACATCACCTTCGCGGCGAGCGCGAGGCTGCCCAGGAACTGATCGAGGTCGTCGTGAAACTATCGACCGACCACGGGTTTGCCCCACTGCTTGCCGTGGGAACCATGGTGGGAGGCCGGCTTTTGGTGGAGCAAGGCCGGGGGGAAGAGGGAATTGCCCAGCTCAGGCAGGGCCTGGCCGCGTTGGAGGCCACCGGGTCGGGGCGCAAGTGCTATTATCAGGCCCTCCTGGCCGGGGCGTATGGCATGGAAGGGCAGATTGAGGAGGGGCTCAGCGTCCTCGCTGCGACCCTCGCGGCCGCGCAGGCAACTGGAGAGCGTCACTCCGAAGCCGAGCTCTACCGTCTCAAGGGAGAGTTCCTGCTGAAGCTCGCTCCGCCTGCCGTGGAGCAGGCTGAAGGGTGCTTTGGTCAGGCCATCGAGATCGCCCGCCAGCAGCGCGCGAAGTCGTGGGAGCTGCGGGCGGTCATGGGCCTGAGCCGGCTCTGGCACGCCCAGGGGAAACGCGAGGACGCCCGGCGAGCGCTTGAAGAAGTGTATCGCTGGTTCACGGAGGGGTTTGACACGAGCGACCTGAAGGAGGCCAGGGGGCTGCTGGAAGAAATCTCGTGATCTTCTTAGACGGCGCGATACGGATCCTTTCCGCACGCAAGCCGCTTGTGCTAACATAGTTGCGATCTCGCGACACCACCCTAGGGCAGTCAGGATTGATGATTCCCGGGAGGGAGCTTGGACCAAAGAGGGCATCGAGCAAGGGAAAGAACCGCACATGAAGAATAGTGACGGCATGTTTGCCCTCTTGACGCGGAAAGATCGGTCCTCGCCGATCTACGATTTTGCCGCTCTTCGGGTCGCGGTCATCCTCGGCGGTTACGGGTGGCTCATCCTCGACCCTCTCGCCCCACCATACCGAAGCTCTACCGCTTTCCTGTTGCACGCCTTCACTCTGTACTGCATCCTGCTGTATGTGTGCCTGACATGCCAGCAGGGACGGGTGATGCGGCTCAACGTCCTTGTTCTTGTGATCGACTTGGCCTTTGCCCTTTCGCTGATCAGGCTGACGGGTGGGGTCGCAAGTCCATTCTATCTGGCTCTCTACCTGATTGCCGCGCTTCAGACGTACTATTACGGCATCGGCCGAGGTGTCGGCGTGCTCTTCTCGTCCGCCCTTCTGTATCTGGTCGCTGTCTGGCCGACTTGGCAGCCAACCTCTGCCAGCGTTGTCTCGTTGCGGCTGGGGTTCATGGTCCTTGTGGTGGCGCCTCTCGGAATTCTCTCCGAGCGGGAGCGATGGAGGCGGCGCGAACTGCAAGAGGTAAATAGTGAGCTGAGGGAAAAGTCGGCCCGTTTAGAGGAGGTGTACGCTCAACAGCGCGTTCTTCAGGAGCATCTGGAGAACATCATGTCGAGCATCACCAACGGGATTATCGCGGTGGACCGCCAGGGACGGGTGACTGCCCTGAATCGCGTCGTGGAGGCGCGGAATGGCATCGCCTCGGCAGAGGTGATCGGCCGCCCGCTGGCTGAGGTGCTACCCGCGTTTGAAAAAGAAGGGGTGACGGAGGCCCTGCGTGGGTTGCTCCTCGGGGAGTCGGGCGAAATACATCTGCGAGAGGTGGAGCATCAGACCCAAAAGCAGGGGAAGATCATCGTCAACTTTGACGGCTATCCCCTGCGAGATGCCAATGAGGAGCTGCGTGGAGCCGTGCTGGTCATCGAGGACGTGACGAGACGCGTAGCCCTGGAGCAGCAGATGCGCCGGGCCGAGAAGCTGAGTGCCCTTGGGACCCTCTCAGCGGGGCTCGCCCATGAGATCAACAACCCACTGGGGGTCATCACCTCCCGGGTCGAGGTGGCCTTGATGGAAGCCGAAGGGAAGGACATTCCGAAGCAGCTTATCGATGACCTGAAGGTGATTGACAAGCACGCTCATCGCGCGGCCCGCGTCACCCAGGGGCTGCTGTCCTTTTCCCGCCCCGCGGCGGCGCATTTACAGCTTCTTGATCTCAATGCGGTCGTCGAAGAGACGCTCCTTCTGATCGAAAAGCAGCTCGAAAAGGAGCGAATCATCCTGGAGCGGCATCTCACTCCCGATCTTCCGAAGGTGATGGGAAACGGGTGGCAACTGGAAGAGGTGTTGCTGAACCTGGTCACCAATGCCCGGGAGGCGATGACGGCAGGCGGCCGGCTCCGTGTGGGGAGCCGCCTGCGGACGGACGGGACTGGTGTCCAGATCCTGATCGCCGACACCGGAGAAGGGATGCCCGATGAGCTTGTGCAGCGGATCTTCGATCCGTTCTTCACGACCAAGGAGAACGGCACCGGGCTGGGCCTGTCGATCAGCTACGGGATCGTCAAGGAGCATGGGGGGACATTGGAAGTGGAGAGCGAGGTCGGCAAGGGAACGACCTTCACGATCACGTTGCCAGTGCGAGACCGGTAGGGGCAGGGGGAGATCGCTCGATGCCGAAGTTGGGCCGAGTCCTCGTCATCGATGACGAAGTGGACATGTTGGAGAACTGCACTCGACTCCTGTCGCGCCTTGGCTACGAGGTCGTGACCGAGGCCGACAGCGCCAAGGCCTCCCTGCTGTACGAGCGGGAGAGGCCTGATCTGGTGCTTACCGACCTCAGGATGCAGGGCCTGGATGGCCTGGGCGTTCTCCGGGCGATCCGCGCCATCGATCCCGAGGCCACGGTGATCCTCGTCACTGCCTTTGCCACGATCGAGACCGCCGTCGAGGCAATCAGGGAGGGCGCGTTCGATTACTTGCCCAAGCCGTTCTCGGCCGACCAGCTCAAGGTGTGCGTCGAGCGGGCTCTGGAGCAACGTCGCTTGCGGGAAGAGAACCGCCGCCTCCTGGAGCAGCTCACCGAGACCTATCGCTTTGATAACATCATCGGCAAGAGCCTGCCGATGATTCAGGTCTTTCAGACCATCAAGAAGGTGGCCAGGAGCGAGGCCAACATCCTTATCATTGGCGAGACTGGCACCGGAAAGGAGTTGATCGCCAGGAGCCTCCATGTCAACAGTCGCCGGACGGCAGGCCCCTTTATCCCGGTTGATTGTGCCTCCCTTCCCGAGAACCTGCTGGAAAGCGAGCTGTTCGGGCACGAGAAGGGGGCTTTCACGGGGGCGCAGGCCACCCGTCCCGGGCTCTTTGAATTCGCCAACGGGGGGACTATTTTCCTGGACGAGGTGGGTGACATCAGCTTGAATCTACAGGCCAAGCTGCTCAGGGTACTCCAGGAACGGGAGGTGCGGCGGGTCGGGTCAAATCGGATCATCGAGGTGGATGTGCGTGTGATCTCCGCCACCAACCGCGATCTGGCTCAATCGGTGGCCACGGGGGGATTCCGCGAGGACCTCTACTATCGCCTGAACGTGATCTCCATCCCGCTGCCGCCCCTGCGTGACCGCAAAGGAGATGTTCCGTTGATCGCCAACCACTACTTCAAGAAGTACGCGGCGAGCAGCGGGAAGGAGGTCAGGGGGATCACGCCTGAGGCGATGCGGTTGTTAGAGGAGCACACCTGGCCGGGGAATGTCCGCGAGCTGCAAAACGTCATTGAGCGGGCGGTGGTCCTGGCGAAGCACGAGTTGCTGCGGCCACAGGAGTTGCCGGAGCATGTCCGCATCAAAGTCGAGGCCGTCTCACCTAAAGATCTCCCGCTGAAGCGGGCGAAGGAAGAGTGGGCCGCCTCGTTCGAGCGGGACTACCTGATCCATCTCCTCAAGCGTCATGACGGCAATATCTCGCAGGCCGCGAAGACCGCTGGCGTGGACCGCAAAACGGTCCACCGTCTCATGAAGAAGTACGGGATCAAGCTTTCGTAGCAATCAACGAGTATCTTGCCCGCCCCCACAAGCCCACGTGAGCTAATGCCGTTCCAACTATCTATGCCAACAGGACACACCTGTCAGCGATTAGTCGCAACAAGTTGGAACGGCACTAAGAGCGCTGCTTGCCCTGTTTCTGCTCATACATCAATGCATCCGCCCGGGCCAGCAGTTCGCCAATGGAACAGGGGTGTTCGGCATCGTAGCGTGCGACACCCACGCTAATGGACAACTTGTAGGGACGGGGTCCGGTGGCGTTGCGGGCTTCCAGGTTTGCCCGCAAACGACTCGTGAGGATCTCGGAGCTGTCCTTGCGGGCTTCAATCGTGATAATCACAAACTCATCCCCACCAACGCGTGCGATGATGTCCGCCTGGCGAAAGGTCTCTTTCAGCATGTTGGCCGTCTCGACCAATGCCAGATCGCCTTCGTGGTGGCCTAGGGTGTCATTAATCCGCTTCAAGTCGTCAAGGTCGGCAAACAGAAGGAGCAATCCCCGCTTCATACGGTTGGCGATCTTTAATTGCTGTTGCGCCAAGAATAGGAATCCCCGCCGGTTGTACAGACCTGTCAGTTCATCGACAAGTGACGCGGCGCGCAGCTCCGCAAGCATCCGGTTGGCTAAGCCCATCGCCACAAGCCAGGCCAAGGGCAGGGCTAGGCCAGCGAGGGTGATGCTTTGTTTGAGGGCAGCGTTCAACTCTCTTCTCAAGAGGCTGGCGCCGATCCCGAACCTGATGCTTCCGAAGGGCTTGCCGTTCAGACTCACTGGAAGCGACACCTCGTAGAGCTTCCCCTTCTGGTACAGGCCGTAGAAGCGGCGAACGGGATTGAGCGCAAGGAGCTCTCGGAGGCTCGGCCTCTCCAGGGCGCCTGAACCTTCCTTCTCCTTCTCGCTGTGGAGGATCGTCATCCCCTTCTGGTTGGCGACCAGCGCGTACATGAGGTAAGGCGAATGTCTGACACTGGCGTCAATGAGACTCTTCAGATCCGGATCTCTCTTGAGGACTTCCTGGGGGGTTCTGGCATGGGTTCGGGAAAGTGACCGGAGGCTTTGTGTATGGATCTGCTCAGCGATCAGCTCACTCTGCCGCAACGCTTCTTGGACAACGACCCTGGTCAACTGTGAGAGGTGAATGAGGGTAGTAGTGGCCACCACCAGGAACGTAAGAAGGGTAACGACCAGCGTTTCTTTTGCTCTAAGCCCGAAACGCATCTGAGGCACCGTGAGGACAGAACGTGCTGTGCAGGTCCTTCAACCTATTCACTCACGTC
The DNA here is from genome assembly GCA_016200385.1 of Candidatus Methylomirabilota bacterium. Lineage (GTDB taxonomy): Bacteria > Methylomirabilota > Methylomirabilia > Methylomirabilales > Methylomirabilaceae > Methylomirabilis. The sequence continues at coordinate 311 of JACQEV010000196.1, read as the reverse complement.
AGCGAACCCGGCGATCTTTCGCCGGCCCGCCGGGAGATGCTTCACGAGCCCCCCTTCCGGTAGCCATAGAGCCACCGAGCGGTACTGGACCCCACGTTCCGTACCGTGTGGACCGCCCTGGCAGGAATCAGCACCTCCTCGCCGATGGCCGGGCGGAGGGTTCGTCCTTGCATCTCTAGCTCCACGGCTCCTTCGACCACCATGAATAGCTCGTCCACATGGTGTGTAAAGTCTCGCCATACCTGACCGGGTGGGTCAGCCCAGTGGCCGCAGCTAAACCCACGCGCTCGCCAATCCCGCTCCACCTTTCC
>JACQEV010000195.1 GCA_016200385.1 Candidatus Methylomirabilota bacterium | reverse complement strand
AGTATATCTTCTACCTGGACATCGAGGGCAACGTCGCCGACGAACCGGTCAAGGCGGCCTTATCCCTCCTTCAGGAGGAGTGCCTTTTCCTGAAGGTCCTCGGCTCGTACCCCAGGGGCAGCACGATCGGAGCATAGAAGGATTGGTAGCGCGATGGCCAAGTCGCTAGAAGAATTAGCCTCGCCATTTCTCAAGGGGCTCATCCCCTACACCCCGGGCAAGCCTGTGGAGGAGGTGGAGCGGGAACTGGGGATCACAGGGGCGATCAAGCTGGCCTCCAACGAGAACCCGCTGGGCCCGTCACCGCTGGCATTGCGCGCCCTGCGGGAGGCGCTTCCGGAATGCCACCGGTATCCCGATGGCGGTGGCTATTACCTGAAGCGAGGGCTGGCCGACCGCCTCGGGGTGACGCCGGATCACCTGATTCTCGGCAACGGCTGTAATGAGGTCCTGGAGTTGATGGCCCGTTGCTTTCTCCTGCCAGGAGATGAGGTGGTCATCGCGGACCCGGCATTTGTGATCTACGGGATGCTGGCCCATCTCCAGGGGTGCAACAAGGTGCTCGTGCCCTTGAAGGACTGGACCCATGACCTTGAGGCGATGGCGAAGGCCGTGACCCCGAAGACCAAGATGGTCTTCATCGGGAATCCGAACAATCCCACCGGCACGGCCGCCAGCCCGGCGGCGATCGCGAGCTTTATGAACACCATTCCGGAGAACGTCATTGTCGTCATCGACGAGGCCTACATCGAGTACGTCCCGCCCGAGTTGGTCCCGGACTCCTTATCTTACGTTCGACAGGGGCGTCGGGTTATCGTCCTGCGGACCTTTTCTAAGATCTACGGCTTGGCAGGGCTGAGGATCGGCTATGGGATCGCACCTCCCTCGATGATTGAGCTGCTGAACCGAGCCCGGGCGCCCTTTAACGTCAACGCCCTGGCGCAGCGAGCAGCGCTGGCGGCGCTCGATGATCAGCAGCACATCGCCAGCAGCCGAAGGGTCAACGAGCTGGGGAAGGCGTACCTTTCCGCCGAACTGGAACGCCTAGGGCTTCCCTCTCCACCCTCTGCAGCCAATTTCCTTCTGGTCGATCTGAAGCGTGATGGGCGAGCAGTAGCGGAGGCATTGCTCCGAATGGGTGTCATCGTTCGTCCATTGGGAGGCCGCTATCTGCAGAGCCATATCCGGGTAACCGTCGGGACGCCACCGGAGAACGAACGGTTCATCCAGGCGCTTAAAGCCGTGCTCCAGTCGTAGTGTCATCCCTGTTCATATTAATCCAAACGCAAACCTCCCCTTCTCCCATTGGGGGGAGAAGGTTGGGATGAGGGGTGTGAGTCCACCGGACTTTCGTGCGGATGGGCGTGCCGGGGCCTCATAGGGTATTGCTTCGAAAGTTCCCCTCCTCTCCCCCGAGTGGGGGAGAGGATTCAGGTGAGGGGGCAGTCGTGGCGTACTTTCATGCCCATGGGCGCACCGCAGGCTCATGAGGTATTGCGAGAGACCGAGTGAGCCGAAGCCTAGAGCCCTTCGGCTTCGCTCAGGATAGACTCCGCGAAGGGGACCGATGCAATCTGAAAGATGCGATGCGAATTCCGATCCAGAGCCGAGGAAATAGACTGTAACGACCTGCAGCGTTTAGGGAATTAGAGCCTTCTGTCTAATTCTAGATGGGCGGCTCGAGGCGTGAGGAGCGCAGGGTGACCTCGATGTTCGAGTGGCTGCTCAGATTTCTTGCTTGGCTTTCGCGGAGACCGGTACTGAGGATCCGAATCGTCGAGGATAAGCCTGAGCAGCAAGTGGGCGGGCTGATCTTCGAGGTCGAGAACGCGAGTGCGACCGTGACTTCACTCGTGCCCACCGTCAGATCGAGGTTTTGGTTCCCCGAGAAAGGGCGGTATCGCAAGGGCAACGCACTTTATGATGTCCGGGAACTGGATCGCGAGCTTCCTCCGTTCAAGGCGAAGATGCTAAGCGCGTCGGCGCAGATCCTACCTCCTGGGTACGGCTTCGCATGGTTCCGAGTATACGAATTCCAGCCTCGCCGAGGTCCGCGCGCACGAGTGCGAATACGAAGCGCCATGCTTGAGCCACTGGGCGCCGTGAGGTTCGCTTTTGAGTTGTGGCGGTTTCGTCTGACGGGACGAGTGCGGAGGCCGACGCCCGCGACCCTCGCCGAGATGGAGGCGCAAAGGCGGTCCCGGGGGCCACACTGAGGTCCCGGAGAGACGAGCAAGCAGCAACTCGCATAGCCCTCGCAGTGCAACAGACCGGGTGTTCGCAGTGCTCGCACCATGGCCGCTGACCGCGAGCGTCAGGCGACTGGCGCCGTAATGGGAGGAGAATCGTGAGGACGAAAACTCAGGTGGAAGGACTGTTCCGCCGCTTGTACCGAGACTTAGGGAACGACTCAGCGGAGCTGATTCAGATCAAGCCTATCGACGGCGGCTGGGACAACGCGCTCTCCTACGAAGTGACGAGAAGGGATGGGAAGCGTACGTCGATTTATCGACGGGAACTTGACGACGACAACACCGAGAACATTCGAGCGTCCCTGAGAGCCTTCTCTTAAACGCCGGGTCAGCTTGGATCGTCCGGAGCTTGTCGATCACTTGCTTGGCGACTCTCCAGCGATGGCGAGTTCTTAGGAAGCTCGCCTAAATTCGCGGTTCAGCGTACAGGGGGGGGCTCGCGATGCTCGCCCGGCAGCTGCTGACCGCGAGCGCTAAAGCAAGGACGATTATAGCTAACCTATCTCGGAGGAATATCATTGGACGAGACTGAAGCTACAAAGGTTATTGAAGACTACGGTATCGTGATAGAAGAACTCTTTAGCGGAAAGGGTCCATTATGTATTTACGATGAAAGACACCTTCCCCATCCTAAGTCTGTCATAAGGAATGCCCTGTACCTCGAGCTTCGAAATCATCCATGCAAAATGTGGGAAAAAATCGAAGGCGGAAAAAAAATTTATAACTCATTGCTAATCGGTCTTTACAATCTGATTATGTTTCAAAAAGATTTGGGAGATTGGCAAATTAGAATCCCTGACCCTGATAAGGAGGATCTTGCCCCGCTTGATGAAAAACATGCAAAGTCACTCATAAACTACATAGACTGCATACGTCGCGAAATAAAAGAAACCTCAGAGAAGGAGAGGAGATTGAGAATTAGAAGTGATCCGAAGGGCGAGGTAGATGGAGCTATTACAGCCTTAGTTCTTCTTTTAGGCATGGCAAAACAAAAACTCAAGGAACAGTTATAAAAAGCGCCCAGCGTGAGGCCAAAGCGGAAAGAAGGGCTGCTTTCCTTTGCCTTGTGAGTCCTTATCGTACCAAACGGCGAAACGCCACCGGCGTTTTTTCGTTAGCTGGAGGCCGCTTGCCGACCCAGATCCAGGTGAGCATGGGGCCCCGGCCGGAGAATGGGCGATTCATCGAGGCACTCAGGGCTGAATGCTGCCGGATGATGGGTGGCCACATGAGGTTCCTGCGAAGTTGTGGTAGAATGTTTTTACGGCGCTTCAGGAAATCGTATGGGTTCTTGGAAGGACATCGGTGGTTCCCAAGGGAGTCCCCTCCTTTGTAAGGAGGGGGTGGGGAGGTAGAGATGAGGCCCAGCCTCTGGATGCCTCTACCCCTCCGGGCCTCCCCTTACAAAGGGGAGGAAACTGAATGGCGCCCACACAAGAGCCTGAAGAGCCGAAAGCAATTGGCGTGCGGATCCCCCTCACCCCGACCCTCTCCCACGGTGGGGAGAGGGGAGTATTATTAACCAAAGGAGCTAAAAGGGAACGATGATCATCGTATTAAAGCCGCAGGCGACCGAGGCCGAGATCGCGCAGATCATCAAGACGATCGAAAGTTTCGGCCTGGCCGCCCATATTTCGAAAGGGACGGAGCGGACCATCATCGGCGCCATCGGAGACGAGCGGGCTCTCCAGGAGAGGCCACTGGAGGCGTTCCCCTTTGTGGAGAAGGTCCTGCCGATCTTGAAGCCATACAAGCTGGCCAGCCGCGAGTTCAAGCCCGAGGGTTCTGTCGTGGAGGTTGACGGGGTGACTGTTGGTGGCCAGCGCGTGGTGGTGATGGCCGGGCCGTGCGCGGTCGAGGGGCGCGAGATCCTGCTGGAGACCGCCAGGCTCATAAAGGAGGCCGGAGGGCACATCCTGCGAGGTGGGGCCTACAAGCCTCGGACCTCACCATACAGCTTTCAGGGACTTGGCGAAGAAGGGCTCAAGTATCTGGCGGAGGCGAGGCAGGAGACCGGGCTGCCGATCGTCACAGAGTTGATGGACACCCGTGAAGCCTCCGTGGTCTACGAATGCGCCGACTTGGTTCAGATCGGCGCAAGGAATATGCAGAACTTCAAGCTGCTGAAGGAGGTCGGTTGCCGCAGAAAGCCGGTTCTCTTGAAGCGAGGGATGAGTTCCACGGTGAAAGAGCTGCTCCTGGCCGCCGAGTACATCATGTCTGAGGGGAACTACGACGTCATCCTCTGCGAGCGTGGTATCAGGACCTTTGAAGACGCCACCCGCAACACCTTGGACCTATCGGCCGTCCCCTTGATCAAGAGGTTGTCCCACCTACCGGTGATCGTCGATCCAAGCCACGGTACTGGGAAGTGGGACCTGGTCTCGCCCATGGCCCTGGCCGCGGTGGCTGCTGGCGCCGATGGGATCATGGTGGAGGTTCACCCCCGCCCCGAGGAAGCCCTTTCAGA
>JACQEV010000194.1 GCA_016200385.1 Candidatus Methylomirabilota bacterium | reverse complement strand
GTCAACGTCAAGATCGAACAGATCAATGCCAATGACCTTCCGGCCCGGGCTTCCGCGGCTATAGAGAGCAAACAGGGGCCGGATATCATCCAGTTCTTTCACAACTGGCAGAACCAGTACGGGGATTCTCTCGTCGACGTCACGGATATCTGCACGGCGCTCGAGTCCAAGTACTGCGGGTACGTCGACTACGCCAAGACCCATGCGATGCTCGACGGAAGATTCAATGCCGTCCCACACACTATCGTCCCGAATATTTACGTCGTCCGCGCCTCGTACATGAAGGCCGCGGGCACCACGAACTGGCCCAAGACATGGGAGGAGCTGCGACGGGAGGGGAAAAAGTGGAAGGCCCAGAGACATCCGATCGGCCAGACGGTCGGTCACACCTTCGGCGATGCAGTGGACTTCACCTATCCTTATCTCTGGAGCTTCGGCGTCGCCGAACGGGACGAGAAGGGCGGCGTTGTCATCGCTAGCAAGCAGGCTCTCGAGGCCCTAAAGTTTTTCAAAGCGCTATGGGAAGATGCTATGGATCCGGCAGGCCCGGGGTGGGACGACTCCAGCAACAACCGCGCCTTCCTATCCGGCGCGATTACCGCAACCAACAATGCGCCCAGCATCTACCTCACGGCTTCGAATCAGGTCATCCTCGACGAAAAAGGCGAGCCGCTAGTGAACGACATCCTCCATGTGGCGAACCCTGCGGGTCCAGCGGGCCTCTTCCATTACCATTATAGCCAACAGCTCGCGATCCCCAAATACTCAAAAAACGTGGAAACAGCCAAGGAGTTCATCGGCTGGCTGATGGATAAAGAGCAATTCACGAAATATCTGCGTCGTGGCCAGGCTTATCAGGCTGCACCGCTGAAGGCTTACATGAAGGACGCCATGTGGGACATGTTCCCGGCGCTCAAGCCTTACCGCGACCATCTCCTCGAGGCACGGCGCGTCGGCTGGAAAGGAGAGGCAGACGCCAATGCTGCCCGGGTGGTGCAGAATTATGTCCTCATTGACATGCTGGCCAACGTGGCAACGGGCAAGATGACTCCAGAGGAGTCGTTGAAGTGGTGCGAAGGGCAGCTCAAATCCATCTATGGTGCGTGACGCAGCTGAATCCTATCCCTAGATCGGCGTGGAAAAAGAATCACATCCTGACCAGCTAAGGGCGGTCTCGAAGAAAACGAGGCGCGAGGCCGCTCTGGCTCTGTTGGAGCGGCCTAACGTGCTAGGTTATCTCCTCATGGCGCCGGCCGCTTTCATCATCTTCTTTTTCGTCGCCTATCCGTTCGTCTGGGGTGTCTGGATGAGCCTGACCAACAAGCTGATCGGAATGCCTTGGTCTCAGGTGAAGTTTATCGGCTTGAAAAACTATGTAGATCTGGTGACGAAGGATGGGATCTTTTGGACCACGGTCTGGAACAGCTTCATCTACACGGGGATCGCAACGGTGATCAAGTGGATCCTTGGCATCTGGCTTGCGGTCTTGCTCAACCGCATGGTCCGGTTTCAGCGGTTCGTGCGCGCCGCCGTGCTCCTCCCGTGGATCATCCCGACAGTGCTCAGCACCATCGCCTTCCTCTGGATCTTCGACCCCGACTTCAGCGTTATCAATTGGACTCTCAGGCATTTTTACAGTTGGATGGGGTGGGGATACATGCGGGGACCGCTCTGGCTTGCAGATCCGACCCTGGCCTTGGCCTCAGTGACCTTCGTAAACATTTGGCGCGGCACGCCCTTTTACGCGATCTTTTTTCTCGCCGGCCTCCAGACGATCAACCCAGAGCTTTACGAGGCAGCAGCGGTCGATGGTGCGAGTGGCTGGCAGCGTTTCTGGCATGTGACCCTGCCAGGAATCAAGCCCATCACCGTTGTCGTCCTCGTCTTTTCCATCATTGTGACCTTCTCCGACTTTCAGATTGTCTACGTCCTCACCCGGGGGGGGCCTGCGAACAGCACGCACCTGTTTGCCACCTACGCCTACCAGGTGGCGATGGTCGGGTCGCGTTTGGGTCTCGGGGCGGCAGTTTCGCTTTTCATGTTTCCGGTACTAACTCTGGTGATCGTCTTCCAGCTCGTTTACCTCCGGCGGGAGCAGGCATAATAAGATGACGCGCCTTCCAGTCGGCGAGACCTTCGCCAAACGGCTGGTCGTCTATCATCTACCTCTTTTCTTTTTTGTTCTCTTTGCACTGTTCCCCTTCTACTGGATGTTTGTAACCTCAATCAAATCGACGCACGAAACCTACAACCGCGAGGTCAACCCGTACGTTCCGGTCGTGTGTGCAACGACGGTCGTTGAACAAGTGCATTCGCTCCGCTTCAACGCAGCGGCACTCATGGAGAACTGCTTTTACCATTGGCGGACGCTGCTTAGGGATACGCTCTTCATCCGCTGGCTGGAGAATACCCTCCTCGTCGCGATCGTTTCTACATTCATCTCGCTCTTCGCGGGGATCACGTCGGCCTATGCATTGGCGCGGCTCAACTTCCGAGGCGCGGACACCTTGGGGGTCCTTATCTTCATCACCTATCTGGTGCCTCCCACGCTCCTCTTCATCCCGCTCTCGGACGTGATCGGCGACCTGCCGTTCCTGCATAGGAGCCTGCTGAACTCGCCGTGGGCGCTGATCGTTGCCTATCCGACTTTCCAGATTCCCTTCTGCACATGGCTTCTGACGGGCTATTTCCGGACCATTCCGAAGGAGTTGGAAGAGGCAGCTATGGTCGATGGGGCGACCCGGATCCAGGCGATGGTCTGGGTCATTCTTCCGCTGGCATTACCGGGGGTGTTATCGGCGGCGATGTTCGCCTTTACGCTAGCGGCGAATGAGTTTCTCTACGCGCTGATATTCATCTATGATGCCCCTAACAAGACGGTGCCGGTGGGAGTCGTCAGCGAGTTGATCAAGGGCGATGTTTTTTACTGGGGAGAGCTGATGGCAGGCGCCTTGTTGGGCTCAGTCCCAGTGGCCCTGATCTATTCGTTTTTCGTCGAGCACTATGTGGCGGGAATGACCGGCGCGGTTAAAGGTTGATGGGAGGTTCTACGTGGAAGCACGGACGTGTGCATATGGAAGCTTCTGGATGATGTTAGCCACCGCGGCAATTGTGGCCGGGCTTAACGCCTGCGGAGGTGACAAGAAGCAGGAACAGAAAACGTCGGCGCCGGGCGCACCATCGACTCCAATCAGTGAGGCCGCGATCTCAGGAACTATTACCCTAGACCCAGCCTTAAAGGACAAAGTGGGCAAGGCGCCACTGCTCATGATCATCGCTTCGACTTCGTCCGATCCGAGCAAGCCTGCGTTAGTGGTCAAGCGGGAAGCCGATGCAAGATTTCCCAACGACTACAAGCTCACAGCCGAAGATATCACTCTCGTAGGTTCATCGTTCGAGGGGAAGATGTATGTAACTGCCCGGATCGATCCTGCCGGTATGGTGGGTCCTCCGCGTCCCGGTACGTTCGACGGTACTTATTCGGGTAACCCCGTCCATGTAGGCTCAAGCAAGATCGATATCGTGATCAATAAAGCCTATTGATGATAGCGACCGCTGGCTTCGACGTCTTTAATGGTCGCTTCCACTCCCAAATTCACGTATTCAAGTCAACATTTTAGTGATCTGGTTTGAAGTCGTAGCGCACCGCTTTCGGCGTAGGTTTGGC
>JACQEV010000189.1 GCA_016200385.1 Candidatus Methylomirabilota bacterium | reverse complement strand
GGCCGCCACGCGCTCGCGCTGCCCCCCTCGGTTGCGGTATAACCTCCAGGCCCGGCTGGCGGCTAGCGCCGTTTCCAGTCCAACGGGACTATACTCAACCCCCAGCCTGCCCATAGCCTCCTGCGTGGCATCCACGGACGGGAAGAAGCTTCCAGCCTCGGCCCAGACCACCTCGCAGGCGATCAGGCGACCCTCGCTCAGACAGGAACGAAGCGCCTTCCGCGATCCGGGCCCGAACATTGGGTCAGCTCCGAAGATATCCAACAGAACGCTGGTATCTATCGCCGTGACCACTTGGTGTCCACTTTGCTGCGTATGAGTTTCATCACGTCGTCCGTCGGACGGCCCAGCTTGAGGATTCCGTAGACGCTATCCACCGGGTCCTCTGGAGTCACCTTCGTCGCGACGAGACGCCCCCCCTCTTCGCGGAAATCAAGGACGTGCCCTGCGCGGATTCCCAGGCGCTGCCGTAAGGGCTTCGGAATTGTAACCTGCCCCTTTTCGGAAACGGATCTTTTCATACTAATAATGTATGAATTCTTACTCATTGTGTCAAGAACATAGTAAGAAAACGAGGATCGCAGCCAGCAGCGCCCCTACATTGCGGATGCCGCAATGAAAGACAACCCATGTACCCACACCATTCTCGGAAGAGCCACAATAAGGTATTGTCCTTCTGCTGTATCAGATCGTGCTTGAAGGGTAGAGGTCATGTGGGCTATGATAAGTTTAGAACCGATCCGATTGAGATTCGTGAGTTCTCTCGCTGTGGAAGGCGAGGGGCCACTTTTTGGTGTTGGGGAGGGAACCGATGGAGCCGAAAGAGGACGTGCGAGATCCGTTCGACCGTATCAACGCCGAGACGGCCAAGCAGATGATCGAAAAGGGTGGCATAGTGGTGGTTGATGTACGAGAGCCTGTGGAGTGGTCCCAGGGGCATATTCCCGAGGCCATGCACATCCCTCTTGGCACGCTCATGAATCGCCCGCGGGAACTGCTCCAGCAGGACGGCATCATCTTCGTCTGCGCTGAAGGCGTGCGCAGTGCCGTGGCCTGCGAGGTGGCGGCCGCTATCGGGAGGACACAGCTCTACAACCTGGAAGGTGGCACCGGAGCGTGGTGGAAGCAGGGCTTTCCACTCGTGAAATGAAGCGACGTCGTCCGGCGTTACTCAGCCTTTCTCGCTGATGGCTGCGCCGCTGCAGATCCGGTTTGGGACGGATGGATGGCGGGGGATCATCGCCAGGGACTTTACCTCATCTGCCGTTCGCCTGGTTGCCAGAGCCATTGCGGCGTCCTTCCGAACGATCTATCCTGATCGCCGACATCTCCTCCTCACCGTCGGTCATGACACCCGGTTTCTTTCCCGTCGCTTTGCGCAAGAGGCCGCCGAGGTTCTGGCGGCCGAAGGCATAGGGGTTCGCATCACGACCTCCCACCTTCCCACACCGGTGCTGGCATGGTCTGTCCCACTTCTCGCCGCGCAGGGCGGGCTGATGGTGACTGCGAGCCACAATCCCCCAAGCTATAACGGGCTAAAAGTCCGCACGGCTGATGGCGGCCCCGCCACCGCGACCTTGACGGACCAGATTGAGGCGGAGGTCCGGCGCGTCGCCGTTGACCCCGACGCTCGCTGCGAGGGTGTCACTTCCTACACGAGCCACGCGATGGGGAGCGCGATCGAGTGGTTCGATCCGTTCCCGCAGTATCGCAAGCGCCTGCCCGCCCTGATCGACATGGAGCACATCGCGCGCTCGCGCCTCCATGTGATCATCGATCCGATGTATGGGGCGACCCAGGGCCTTGTCGGGGCGCTGCTTCGGGAAATCGGCCTAGAGGTCGAGGAGATCCATGGAGAGGTGAACCCCTGGTTCGGGGGGGTGCCGCCCGAACCGTTGGCCGGACATCTCGGCACGCTGACGAGGCGGATCAGGGGCATCAGCGATTCGAGGAAGATCGGGCTGGCCTTTGACGGCGACGGAGATCGCCTGGCGGCGATCGATGAGGAGGGATCCTACGTCACCCCGCACCAGATCTTTGCGCTGCTCCTCCGCCATCTTGTGACCAAGCGCGGCCTCTCCGGGATGGTCGTCAAGACCTTTTCCACCACCTCGATGATCGACCGCCTGGCGGCGACCTATGGCTTGCGGCTGACGGTCACCCCGATCGGAAGAGCAACCCCTCGGCGCCCTCCTAAGAAAGCTGGAGTCCGAGGTGGGGCCGCACTGCTATCGGCGACTCGACCTGAAGCTGGCCGGAATGGGAGATGGAATGGAGGTCGGAAGGCGGCTCCGTGCCGAGCCGCCGACCAAGATCGAGCAATGGCGCGTGAAAGAGCTTCAGTCCCTGGATGGCGTGAAGTTGGTCTTAGAGGACGGAAGCTGGCTTCTCACCCGGCCATCAGGGACCGAGCCAGTGCTTCGGCTCTACGCCGAGGCGCCAACCCTCGATCAGGTCTCTCGGTTGCTCGATTGGGGCAAAGCGCACGCGGAAGGAGTGTGCAGACGTTCGTAGAAAAATTTGGTTCGCGAGCCCTGGCGGTCGGCTCGATACGCACGCCTGAGCGCGCAGTCGTTCACTTCGATCGAGGGGACGTCTCCTCTGAGGGCGGAGTAGCCCGAGGTGTCGTGGTCGCGACCCCCGACTTGGATTTCGGCCGCTTTTCCGCCGCAGACGGCTCCACCCGTTTCTTGGGCCTCGGTTTCTCTGACGGAGTCCGTGGCGCAGGCCGGGAGGTCAAGCGAGCCTTGCGTGTGGCCCTGCGGGCCTCCTTGTGCCGCTTCCTCCTGCGTCTGAGCTCTCGGTCTTTCTCTCGCACATCCCTCTCCATGAAGAAGCATTGGATGCCATCTGATCGGGCATTATAAAAGGTTGATGTCGGAAAGCAAGAGAATTCGCTGATCTCATGATCGCCCGTCTGAAAGCGGAGCTGGCTGGCGCGCTGCTCGCCGCCGTAAAGAAGGCCGGCTTCCAAGCCGGACTTGGTGGGGACATCCCCGTCGCGGTGACGTGGGAGTATCCTGGTGACCCGGCCTTCGGAGATGTCTCGACCACGCTCGCCTTTGGACTGGCGAAGGCGTCCAGACGCAGGCCGCGCGAGCTTGCCGAAACCATTGCCGCTTGCGCGCAACTCCCTCACGATCTGGTGAATCGTGTCGAGGTGGCCGGGGCAGGCTACCTCAACTTTTTTGTCGCGAAGGCGTTTTGGCGGCGTGTGGTTCAGGGGATCCTGAAGGCGGGGTCCACATACGGTAGGGCGGATGTCGGCGGGGGGCGCCGGGTGCTCGTGGAGTTCGTCAGCGCGAATCCGACCGGCCCGTTAGTCGTCGTCAGCGCGAGGGCTGCGGCGGTGGGCGACGCCATAGTTCGGCTGTTGGAAGCGGTGGGGTATCAGCCGTACCGCGAGTACTATGTGAACGATGCCGGAAACCAGTTCCGAACCCTCGCCTTGGCCATGGAGGTGCGCTGTCGGCAGCTCCTGGGCGAGGAGTGCGCGATGCCCGAGGAGGCCTACCCCGGCGAATACCTGATCGAACTTGCACGCGAGTTTCTGGAGACGAATGGGCAGGAGGCGCTGAGCGCCCCGGAACGGGAGCGCCGGGAGCAATTGGGCCGCTTTGCGGTCGAGCGGATCCTCGGCTGGCAACGGGCGGCGCTCGAGGGGTACGGGGTCACCTTTGACAATTGGTTCAGCGAGCACGCTCTCCGGGAACGTGGCGAGCCAGAGCGGGTGATTGAGGTATTAACGGCGCGAGGTGTCCTGTACGAGCAGGAGGGAGCGCTCTGGTTTCGCTCCACCACTTTTGGCGACGACAAAGACCGCGTTCTCGTGAAGAGTGACGGGGAGATCACCTATTTCCTCCCGGACATCGCCTATCACCAAGACAAGTTCGCCCGCGGCTTCGAACAGGTGATCGACCTCTGGGGACCCGACCACCACGGCTACGTCGCGCGGATGCAGGCGGCGATGCAGGCCCTTGGCCATCCCGCCGATGCCCTCAGGATCCTGATCGTGCAGCTCGTCCGTTTGATGCGAGGAAGCGAGCAGGTCCGGATGTCCAAGCGGACCGGGCAGTTCGTGACTATGGGTGAGCTGGTCGAAGAGGTAGGACGTGATGCGGCCCGCTTCATCTTCCTGACGAGGCGATGTGACAGCCCTCTGGACTTCGACCTGGAGCTCGCCAAGTCAGCCTCTGAGGAGAACCCGGTCTACTACGTGCAATACGCCCACACACGCCTGTGTGGCATACTCCGGGAGGCAGCAAAGGCCGATGTCGTAGCCCCCTCGCCAGAAGACGACCTCGACCCGCTAGGTTCGCCGGACGAAATCGGGTTGATCAAGCAACTGGCCCTCTATCCGGAATTGGTGATCGGGGCAGCCGACGCGCTGGAGCCACACCGGCTGACCGCCTATCTGCATGACCTCGCCGCGCGATTTCACGGCTATTATACCCTCCATCGGATTATATCGGCCGAGCCGGCCCTTACCCGGGCACGCCTGGCGCTCGTGGCCGCCTG